>JAEYTN010000046.1 GCA_023433985.1 Pseudomonadota bacterium
TCGAACTGCTGCGCAAGCTGCAGGACGAGAAGGGGCTGAGCTACCTCTTCATCTCGCACGACCTCAAGGTGGTGCGGGCCCTCTGCCACCGGGTGATGGTGATGCAGTTCGGCAAGGTGGTCGAGGAAGGACCGGTCGACGAGGTGCTGAACAATCCCAAGACGGAATACACATCGCGGCTGGTGCGGGCCGCGTTCGAGATCGCCGCCTGACTGCGGCGTGCAGGCTTACTGGAGACTATAATGGCCAACCCCAAGATCACATTCATCGGCGCCGGCTCGTCGGTGTTCATGAAGAACATCGTCGGCGACATCCTGCAGCGCGAAGCGCTGGCGGGCGCGGAAGTCCGGCTGATGGACATCAACCCGCAGCGGCTCGAGGAAAGCGAGATCATCGCCAACAAGCTGGTGGATACGCTCGGTGTGGCCGCCACGGTGAAGACCTACTCGAACCAGCGCGAAGCGCTCGACGGGACCAATTTCGTCGTGGTCTGCTTCCAGATCGGCGGCTACGAGCCCTCGACGGTGGTCGATTTCGACATTCCCAAGAAGTACAACCTGCGCCAGACCATCGCTGACACGCTCGGCGTCGGCGGCATCATGCGCGGGCTTCGCACGGTCCCGCACCTGTGGAGCATCTGCGAGGACATGCTGCAGGTCGCCCCTGAGGCGATCATGCTGCAATACGTCAACCCGATGGCCATCAACACCTGGGCCATTGCCGAGAAGTACCCGACCATCAGGCAGGTCGGCCTCTGCCACTCGGTGCAGGGCACGGCGATGGAATTGGCCAAGGACCTCGACATTCCGTACTCGGAAATCCGGTACCGCTCGGCTGGCATCAACCACATGGCCTTCTACCTGAAATTCGAGCACCGGCAGCCGGACGGGTCGTATCGCGACCTCTATCCGGACCTGGTGCGCGCCTATCGCGAAGGCCGCGCGCCGAAGCCGGGCTGGAACCCGCGCTGCCCCAACAAGGTGCGCTACGAGATGCTGACGCGGCTCGGCTACTTCGTCACCGAGAGCTCGGAGCACTTCGCCGAGTACACGCCTTACTTCATCAAGGAGGGCCGGCCGGACCTGATCGAGAAATTCGGCGTGCCGCTCGACGAGTACCCCAAGCGCTGCATTGAGCAGATCGAGCGCTGGAAGACCACCTCGGAGGAGTACCGCAAGGCTAACCGCATCGAGGTCAAGCAATCCAAGGAGTACGCGTCCGAGATCGTCAATTCGGTGTGGACCGGCGAGCCGGGGGTGATCTACGGCAACGTGCGGAACAACGGCGTCATCACCTCGCTGCCCGACAAGGCGGCGGTGGAAGTGCCGTGCCTCGTCGACGCCTCGGGCATCCAGCCGACCTATATCGGCGAGCTGCCGCCGCAACTGACCGGCCTGATCCGCACCAATATCAACGTGCAGGAGCTGACGGTGGCGGCGCTGATGAGCGAGAACCGCGAGCACCTCTACCACGCGGCCATGCTCGATCCGCACACGGCGGCGGAGCTCGACCTCGACCAGATCTGGAACCTCGTCGACGACCTGCTGGCGGCCCATGGCACGTGGATCCCCGAATGGGCCCGCGTCGCGCCCAAGCAGCGCGTGGCGTAACCGACCCAGCCCTCGTGGTGCCCGCTGCGAGGGCCCTCCCGCTCCCAATCAGAGGAAGAAATGTCCCCCTCGTTCAAAGTCGCGATCATAGGAGCCGGGTCGGTCGGCTTCACCAAGACGCTGATCTCGGACCTGCTGAAAGTGCCGGAATTCGGGGGCGTGGAGTTCGCGCTCACCGACATCAACCAGCACAACCTGTCGATGATCCACGAGATCATTTCCGAGATCGTGAAGGTCAACAACCTGCCGGCCAAGGTGACGGCGACCACCGACCGGCGCGCGGCGCTGATGGGCGCGCGCTACATCATGAGCTGCGTGCGGGTGGGCGGGCTCGAGGCTTTCGCGACCGACGTGAACATTCCGCTCAAGTACGGCGTCGACCAATGCGTGGGCGACACCATCTGCGCCGGCGGCATCCTCTACGGGCAGCGCAACATCCCGGTGATCCTCGATTTCTGCAAGGATATCCGCGAGGTGGCGGAGCCGGGCGCGCTGTTCCTCAACTACGCCAACCCGATGGCGATGAACACCTGGGCGGCGCTTGAGTATGGCGGTGTCAACACCGTCGGGCTCTGCCACGGCGTGCAGCATGGCGCGCACCAGATCGCGCAGGTGCTGGGGGTGGAGGACAGCGAGCTCGACTATCTCTGCTCGGGCATCAACCATCAGACCTGGTACATCGATATTCGCGCCAAGGGGCGGAAGATCGAGGCCGACGAGCTGATCGCCGGGTTCGAGGCGCACCCGGTCTATTCGAAGACCGAGAAGGTGCGCATCGACGTGTTGAAGCGGTTCGGGGTGTACTCGACCGAGAGCAACGGGCATCTCTCGGAGTACCTGCCGTGGTACCGAAAGCGGCCGGACGAGATCAACCGCTGGATCGACATGAGCGACTGGATCCACGGCGAAACCGGTGGCTACCTGCGCTACTCGACCGAGCGCCGGAACTGGTTCGAGACGGACTTTCCGAAGTTCAAGGCCGAGGCGGCCAAGCCGCTGAGCCAGCACAA
The DNA here is from genome assembly GCA_023433985.1 of Pseudomonadota bacterium. Lineage (GTDB taxonomy): Bacteria > Pseudomonadota > Alphaproteobacteria > Rhizobiales > Devosiaceae > Devosia_A. Next base: position 2,621 of record JAEYTN010000046.1, read on the forward strand.
GCGGACATCGGAGCACGCAAGCCACATCATCGAGGCGCTGGAAACGGGTCGCACCTATCGCGGCCACTTCAATGTCAGGAACAACGGCATCATCCGCAACCTGCCGGCCGATGCGATCATCGAGAGCCCGGGCTTCGTCGACCGCTTCGGCATCAACATGGTCGAGGGCATCACGCTGCCGACCGCCTGCGCCGCGACCTGCTCGGTGTCGGTGTCGGTGCAGCGCCTCAGCGTCGAGGCGGCGATGACCGGCAATATCGACACGCTCAAGCTTGCCGTGCTGCACGACCCGCTGGTGGGCGCCATCTGCACCCCGGACGAGGTCTGGCAGATGGTCGATGAGATGGTGGTGGCGCAGGCCCAGTGGCTGCCGCAATACGCCGATGCCGTATCGGCCGCGAAGGCGCGGCTCGAAAAGGGCATGGTGAAGACGCGCGACTGGCAGGGCGCCGCCCGCAAGACCGTGCGCTCGGTCGAGGAACTGCGGCAGATGCAGGGCGCACACCACTAGAAATTCCGCTCGGCGGCGGACCCAACAAAAAGAGGCTTCCTCCCTGACTGGCCCGTGGCGCAAGCTGCGGGCTTTTCTTTTTGGGTCGCCCTGCGTTCGCGAAACCGGCGTGCATGGCGCGGCCCGGCGGAAAGTTATCCCCGCTCCCTCACTCCGTGCGATTCTCCCCCTCATCCGCTACACCGAAGCGAGATCATGACGAGTGGTTGGTGCGGCGGAGGTCGGGTGCGGGGTGGGTCGCTGCCCCTCAGGCCGAAAGTATCAGGGCATGGGCCAGTTCGCTGGCCAAGCCGCTACAACGCACGGGGTGCTCAATGCGGAGTGCTCCAGGGAGCCAGACCGCCACGCATGAGGCGGCCGGGAAAGGTGGCGATGCGGGTGGATTCCCGGTCGCAGGCCGCCCAGGCTTTCCGCGATGCGGCACGGGATGCTCCCGAGCCCTGGTACCATAAGCCCAAAACCCCGATAGGCCGGCGAGGCGAGAGCCTCAACATTGTTGCGGACTACCCGCGCGAGGATCGAGCCTCGCCGGCCCCGCTTCCCCTGCCCCCAAGGGGGCAGGGCTCTTTGAACCCGAGGCCGATGAGGCTGGCGGGGGTTTTGGCGCGTCCTCAGTTCCACCGCCTCTCCCGCACACCCTTCAGGAATTCCGCGTGCCCCAGCGCTTTCGTCGCCGCCTGCTTATATTCCTTCACCATGGCGTCGTGGACGTCCTTGGCGAAGCTGCGGAGGCTGGGGTCGCGGGCCATTTCGGCCTTCGCGACCGCGGGGTCCAGCAGTCCGAGGCCGTCCAGCACGGGGTAGTGGAGCTGGGTTTCCATGTGCGGCAGGCCGAAGAGGTATTGGGGGAAGTGCTCGTGGCGGGGCATTTCGGTGCGCCAGCGGGCGAGGCGCTCTTTCGTTTCCGGGTGGATGCGGTTGGCCCGTACCTCGCGCCAGAACGGCGTGTCGTCGCGCTCCGTCATGTAGTGGGTGTTGACGAAGGTGCGGAAGTCGTCGACCTGGCGGCCGACACGCGCGTTGTAGTCGTCGCGCAGGGCCTGCGTCATCTCCTTTGGATCGCGCAGGTATTGGCCGCCGAACATCATCATCTGCACGATGGTGCCGTGGATGGACGTCGACTCCAGCGGTTCGAGGAAGTTGGAGCTGAGGCCGACCGCCACCACGTTATTGATCCAGGCTTTTTCGAGCCGGCCGATCTTGAACTGGATGTCGCCGCGGACCTCCACCTTGCGACCGAGCACGCGCTCGATTTCCGCATGCGCCTCGTCCGGAGTGCGGAACTCGTCGGAGAAGACGTAGCCGCAGCCATAGCGGAACTGGGTGGGGATCTGCCACATCCAGCCGGCCTCCTGCGCCCAGGCGCGGGTGTAGTTGGCGATATCCTCCCCTTCCTCGATCGGCAGCCAGAAGGGCAGCGCCCGGTTGACCGGCAACTCGTGCTGGTAGCTGATCCATGGCGCCTGCATTTCGCCGACGATCAGGCGTTTGCGGAAGCCGGTGGCGTCGACGAAGAAGTCGCCCTCGAGCTTCTGGCCATCCTCGAAGACGATGGCCGTGACGTCGCCGGTCTCGGCGTGGCGCTCGACACCGGTCAGCACGTTGTCGACGATCTCGACGCCTTGCGAATGGGCCTTGAGATATTTGCCGACCAGCGCCTGGTCAAAGTGATAGGCGGGGAGGAAAGGGCCGAGCGCGAGCAGGCTATCGTCCGGCTTGGTCGTCCAGGGCGCCTTCCTGCGCTGCAGCAGCGGGCCGAAGAGGTGCATATGTTGCACCGGCTTGCCGACGGAAACGGCGTAGACGTTGAGGTAGTCGCTCGGGGCGTCGGCCGGGGCCTCGACCACCTGATGCGGGTCGTCGATGGGGCCGTAGTAGGTGAAGCCCTTGCGGCGCCAGTCCTCGTGGCGGATACCCAGCTTGTAAGTGGCCTCACAGCTGCGCATGAAGTCGAAGATGTCGATGCCGAAATGGTGCAGGAAGACGTGAAAGGCCGCGGTGGTCGCCTCGCCGACGCCGACGGTGGGGATCTTGCTGGATTCGACGACCGAAACCTTGGCATCGAGGTTCAGCCGCTTGATCGAATCCTGCAGGATGAAAGCCGTGATCCAGCCGGCGGTGCCCCCGCCGACCAACACAAATCGCGATTGCGTCACGATGAACTCCCCACTCGCTCCGGGCCGTAGTTGAGCCCGGAACGGAGGGGATTTCAAGCGCTTAGGGGCACAGGATCAGGACGCCGCGAGGGCCTTCAGCACGTGTGGGGCGAGCGGATTGCTGCGAGCCTCGTCCGAAGTGAAGTCGAACGTGGAGACGGTCATCCAGCCCTTTCCGAGGAAGGTGCGTTTCGACAGCGCGGCGGCCTTGTGCAGCCAGGCAACGGCGATGCCGGCATCGACGAGTCCGCCGAACGCCGTGGAGCGGAAGCCGGTCAGAACGTATTTCGGGATGAGCCCGCCCCAGTGCTCGTCGAGCATCGGGCCGTTCGGCAGCCCGGCCCAGGGGCCGTCGGTGCGGCGCCAGGAGAAGGCGCCCATCCAGCGGCCATCCCATGGCGTGCCTTCGCGCTCGCGAATCTGCATCTTGGGGAAGTTCGCCCCATCGCCGACGGGCACGTTGCGCTCGGGATCGCTCAGCGACTGCATGGAATTGGCAACGAGCAGCACCTTGCGGCCGGCGACGAGCTGTTCGCGGAGCGGGGTCGTCAGTTGGGTGGCGAGGAGCGTGCCGCCAGATGTGCCCGGCAAACCGAGGGACGCCAGCAGTGCCTTGGCGCCTTCGTCGGCGGGCTCGAGCGCAGGAGCATCCGCTATCGGCGGGACGATGCAGAATTCATGCGTGCCGCGCCCGAGGAGCCCGCCGGAGCCGTCACGCGCTTCGAGCTCTAGGTGGGAAAGGTCGATCGCGGTGGCGGACGGGGCGGTCAGCGACAGGGTCACCTCACCACTGCCGGTCAGGCCCGGGGGCAGGGCGATGCTGCCGGTCGTACCGGCGAAGCGCCAGGTGAGCGTCGCGTCGGCCGCGAGCCGGCCCGCGCCGGCAAGGCGGACAGGTACCGTGATGGTTTCACCGGAGCGCAGCGCCGTGCGTTCAGGCCGCGCGACCACGAGCCAGGGCTGCTGCAACGCATTGAGCCGGTCGCCGAAGGCGCGCACGTTGTTGCGCGCGTCCATAAGGCCGTTGGCTTCCCACTGGGTGTCATTGAGCTCGGTGATGATGTAGCCCGAGATGGGCTCGGCATGGCGCAGCGTCTCGATCTGGTATTTCAGCGCCCGGTACTGGGTGTCCTGCGCGGCGGAAACGAACCCGTCGAGGTCGCCGAAGATCGGGCCGAGCTGCGCATCGCGGAAGCGGGTCTCGATGCCGTGCGGGTAGCCGGCCCCGTTGTTCCAGTCATGGCCGCTCTCGAACCACCAGGGCTCGGAGCCGTCCTTCTCCATGATGTCGCGAAGGTGCGGCAGGCCCCAGACGCCGAATTCCGAACAGATCAGCGGCTCGCTGCCGGTGCGCTCGCCATCGCGATGCGGGCTGTAGGTCCAGGCGGGGCGGGCGGCGAACTCGCTGGTGAGGCGGGTGAACCAGGCATTCTGCGACGGCCAGCTATTGTACCAGTGGAAATCCTCGATATCGGTCTTCATGTGGTAGTTGCGCGGGAAGCAGGGGGAGTTGTCGACCACGAGGCTTCCGGGCACCAGCGGCTTCACGCGGTCGAAGGTGGTCTTCAGCCAGGCGCGGTCGTCGGGGTTGTCGTCGAGGTCGATGCCCCAACCCTCGTTGATGATGGTCCAGATGCAGATCGAGGCGTGGTGGCCGTGGTTGGCGACCGCCGCCTCGAAGGTCTCGGTCAGCTGCTCACGCGTCTGGGGGGCGAGGAACTCCATGTAGGGCATGTCGAGCCACACCACGAGGCCGAGCCGGTCGGCCAGCTCGAGGTAGAGCGGGTCAGGAATCTTCACGTGGCAACGCAGGGTGTTGAGGCCGATGGCCCTGGCGTTGCGGAAGCGCTGCTCGAGGAACTCGGGGTCGGGGTGGCGGCTCTCCTCCTCGGGGTACCAGTCCTGGTCGAGGGCGCCGAACATGTAGAAGGGCTCGCCGTTGAGCCACAGGCGGCCATCCCGGCTCTCGAACTTGCGGAAGCCGACAGTGCGGGTCTGCACGTCGGAGCCGAGCGCGACTGTCAGCTCATAGAGGTTCGGTGCATCGGGCGACCAGAGCTCGACCGAGGCAACCGGAAGGCGGAGCGAGAACTCGGCGCCGACGTCGAAGCTCTGCTCGGCGACGGTGCGCCCGTCGCGGGCGAGGTTCAGGCGCACCGAACCGCTGCTGCCCCCGTCGAGGCGACCGCAGACGTTGACGGCATGGGTGCTGAGGTCGGTTTCGGTGGTAACCGCCAGGCCCGTGACGTGCAGGGCCTCGCGCGCCTCGAGCCGCACGCTCTTCCAGATGCCACCCTGCAGTCCGTACCAGTCCTGCTTGCCGTGCAGCATCGCGCCGAGGCCGCGCTCGGCGTAGTTGCGCTCGTCGGGAACGCGGGCGGTGACGTCGAGCTCGAAGCGAGGACCGAAACGGGTGACGTCGACCTCGATCGGGGTCCAGGCATTGTCGTGGCGCGCCACCACCTCGCCGCCCACGCGCACCGTGGTTTCGTGGAACACACCCCCGAAGACGAGCACGACGCGCTTGCCCGACCACTCGGCCGGCATGTCCACCGTTCGGCGATAGGTGCCGGCGCCGGCCGAGTTGCGCAGCTCGGCGAACTGCGCCTGCCAGACGCCCGGCACCCGGATCGGGTGCGTGCCGTCGAGCCGCGCCGCCGCGCCGGTGAAGGTGAAGTCCCAGGTGCCGTCGATGCTGAGCACGGGACGGATGTTGCTGCGGGTGGCGTCAATGGTCGACATGCGTGGTCTCTCTGGGGTCGTTACGAGGCGATGGTGCCGACGTCGTTGGCGGCGACCACGTGGCGGTAGGCCGGGACGAGTTCGGTCTCGATACGATCGAAGGTGCCGTCGAAGCCGAGCTTCAGCGTCCACAGGCCCATCGGCGCGATCCAGTCCTCGAGGTCGAGGTTCTCGAGCGTGGTGAAGCGCATGTAGCGCATGAAATTGGCCACCTGGTCGGGGTTCATATGCCTGGGGCCCTGGCGCAGGATGTAGTCCTCGAGCGGGCGGCCGGCACGATAGACCCAGTCGATGAGATCGAACACGGGGAACCAGGTGAAGCCCACAAGCGGCAGCCCTTCCTCGCGCGCTTCCTTCACCGCGACCGCCGCTTCGCGCAGCCATGCGCCGCGTTCGGCGACAGTGCCGTTGAGGCTGGACTCGGTGACCATTACCGGCTTGCCGTAGCGCTCGGCGAAGGCCTTGATCGAACGCTTCATGCCCGCGCCGCGGGCGGATATGGGCTTCCGCACGAACTCGTTCTCCCAGCGGACGAGCTTCTGGCAGGACACTTCCGGGTAGTAGTTGGTGCCAAGGATGTCGAGAACCTGCGGGCGGGCGCGGTGCCACTCGAGATCGGCCTCGGTCATGCCGTTGCGCAGGAACCAGTCGGCGAGAATGTGGTTGCCGTCGACGGTGCCGACGACGAGGTCTGAGCCCATGAAGGTCTTGGCCGTTTCTATGTCGGCGCGTTCCTGCAGGTCGGGTGTGTCGGGGATCACCTCGCCCGCCATATCGACCTGCACGATGACGGTATCGGAGCGGGCGGCCCGCATGGCTTCGATGGAGAGCGTCATGCCGCGCGCAATGTTGCGCAGCAGCTTCACCTGCCCGTCATGGCCGCGAAGATAGGGCGGCCACATGCCGCGCAGGCCGGCAAACTCGGTAGCGACCGTCGTTTCGTTGAAGGGCGTGTGGTAGCGGATGCGGTCCTTGTAGCGGTCGGCGAACGCGAAGGCCCAGTCGGCGACGTGCTTTTCGTAGTCGGTGTTGAGGAACTGGTTGTCGAGCCAGAGCGGCACGCCGTAGTGCATCAGATCGGCAATGATCTCGATGCCCTTCTCGACCGCCTTGTCGATCGCTCTGTCGGCCCAGCTCCAGTCGAACTGGCCCTTGGCCGGCTCGCACTTGTACCACGGCATGCCGTAGCGCATGGCGCGCACGCCCAGCGAGGCGCAGCGGTCGAGGTCCTCGCGGAAGTACTGGTAGTGGTGAGTGAGCGCGAACTCGTCGAGAACCCGCTCGCCCATACGCTCGGTCTGGCCGATGAAGGTGTTTTCCATGCCGACGGCCCACACGAAGCCTTCGGGTGAGGGGTCGAAAAGATTGGCCATGCCGGGGTCCTGAAAGTTGCGGGTAGCCACGAGGGGATCAGTCCTTGATCCCGGTCATGGCGATGCCCTGGATGAAATAGCGCTGAGCAAAGAGGAAGGCGACGAGCAGGGGCAGGAGCGTCAGCACCGCGCCTGCCATCACCACGCCGTATTCGACCACGTGCTGGCCGACGAAGAGCGCGAGCCCGGCCGGCAGCGTGCGCATCTCGGTCGAGGAGGTGATGAGCAGCGGCCAGAGGAAGTCGTTCCAGTTGTACATGAAGTGGAAGATGGCGAGGGTGGCGAGCGCCGGGCCCGACAGCGGCAGGATGATACGCCAGTAGATGCCGAACTCGCTGGCCCCGTCGATGCGGGCGGCCTCGTCGAGCTCCTTGGGCAGGGTCATGAAGAACTGCCGCAGCATGAAGATGCCGAAGGCGTTGGTGGCGCGCGGCACGATCAGGCCGGAGTAGGAGTCGAGCATCCCCAGGTCGTGCACCACCACGTAGAGCGGAATGAACATCACCTGGAAGGGCAGCATGAGTGCGATCAGGATTGCGATGAAGGTCGCGTCACGGCCCGGGAACTCGAGGCGGGAGAGGGCGTAGGCGGCCATCGAGTCGAGCAGCAGCGAGATGATCGTGACACCGCCCGCCATGACGATGGAGTTGAGGAACAGCCGGGCGAAGGGGATGCGGCTCCAGACGTTCTGGTAGTTTTCGAGCGTCCAGCTGTCGGGGAAGAGCTTGGGCGGATACTGGGCGATCTGCGCCTCGGGCTTGAACGAGGTGAAGACCATCCAGATGAAGGGGAAGATGATGGCCAGCGCGATCAGGGCGAGCACCGTCACGGTCACGACCGTCCAGGCCCGCGAGGGCTGGTTGAGGGCGCTGCGTACCGGCGTCGCTGCGGTTTCGGCGAGTGCGGTCATCAATCCCTCCCTGTGCGGGTGAGCCACATCTGGATCAGCGTCAGGATCAGCACGATGACGAAGAGGACGAAGCCGACCGCCGCGGCGTAGCTCAGGTTGAACTGGGTGATGCCCTGCCGGTAGATGAAGCTCACCAGCGTCTCGGTGGAAAAGAGCGGGCCGCCATTTGGCGTGAGCACGAAGACCGGGTCGAACACCTGGAAGGCGCCGATGATCGAGATCACCAGCACGAAGACGTTGGTGGTCTTGAGCTGGGGCCAGGTGACGTTCCAGAACTGCTGCCAGCGGTTGGCGCCGTCGATGCGCGCCGCTTCGTAGAGCACCGGCGCGATGGCCTGCAGGCCGGCGAGGTAGATCACCATGTTGAAGCCGATGTTCTTCCACAGCGTCACGACGATCACTGCCGGCATGGCCCAGTCGGGGTCGCGCAGGGGGCTGAACTTCGGCAGGCCGAGGAAGCTGATCCAGTAGGAGAGCAGGCCGATGTCGGGATCGAGCAGGAAGCGCCAGGCGAGCGCCACGATGGCGAATGACGAGATCACGGGCAGGAAGATGGCGGCGCGGAACAGCGTGCGGCCGGGGATGGCACGGTTGAGCAGCAGTGCCAGCGACAGCGGGATGACGACGCCCAGCGGCACGAAGAAGAGGGTGAAATAGACGGTATTCTTCAGTGCATTCCAGGCGCGCGCGTCCTTCCACATCTTCTCGTAATTGGCGGCACCGACGAATTCCTGCACCTCGGCGCCGAAGCGCCATTGATGCAGGCTCAGCATCACCGACTGGATGATCGGCCAGAAGACGAACACCGCAAGTATGGCGAGGCTCGGCGCGAGGAACAGCCAGCCGGCGACGATCTGGCTGCGCGCGCCCCTGCCACGGCGGCGGGGCGGAGAGAGGGTGTCGGTGCTCATCGGACGCTCGACCGGGAAAGGGGCGGGAGCGGGCCGGGAGGGGGCCCGCTCCCAATCGCGGCTGGCTTACTCGACCATGCCGGCGAGGGACTCGTTGTACATGGCGGTAGCGTTCTCCACCGTGTCGCGTCCGAGCGTGATGGTCTGGATCAGCGGCGTAAACACGTCGTCGTTGATCTGGCTGAAGTTGGTCTGCCCGGCGAGGTTGAAGCGCGACACCGGCACCACGGCCGAGAACTTCGCGGCCCAGGGGTTGGTGAGCTCGGGGCTGCCCGCGAGGTCGGTGCGCGATGGCGGGAAGCCGGTCTCGTTGGCGATGCGGAGCTGGCTTGCCTTGGAGTTCCAGTGGCCGAGGAACTTGATCGCCGCCTCGGGATCGTCGGTGTTCTTGTTGACGAGCAGCACCACGGTGTCGCCGAGGGTTACCGGGCCGGCGGGGCCAGACGGGATCGGCGCAACGTCGTAGTTGAGGCCGGCGGCGGAAAAGCCGTTGGTCATCCACGGGCCGGTGACGCCCATTGCTGCCTTGCCGGTTTCGAACAGCTTGTCCGCTTCGGCACCGGTCAGGCCGGTGGGCGAGATCTTGCCGTTGACGACCAGGTCGCTCCAGAGTTTCAGGGCCTCGACCGCCTTGGGGTCGGCAAGGCCGGCCTGGCCGTCCTTCACGATATCGGCCCCGTTGCCCCAGAGCAGGATGGGCCAGTTCGGGATGGTCTGGTGGTCGGGCAGGGTCAGGCCGTACTGCGCCTCGCCGTCGGTCTTGGTGGTGGCCTTGATGGCGGCGATCCACTCGTCCCAGGTGGTCGGTGGCTTCTCGGGGTCGAGGCCGGCCGCCGCGAACAGGTCCTTGTTGTAGTACATCAGCAGCGTCGCGTAGTTCATCGGCGTCGCGTAGTAGCGACCGTCGACCTGGAGCACGGACTTGAGGCCGTCCGACCAGTTGGCCGGATCGAGGTCGTTGTCCGCCGTCATCTGGTCGGTCAGGTCCATGATGTAGCCGGACTTGGCGAACTGCGGCAGGTAGGCGAAGTTGATCGCCACCACGTCCGGGCCGGAGCCCGAGGCCATCGAGCTCAGCAGCTTCTGCATCAGGCTGTCCCAGGGCATGATGTCCATGGAGACAGGGGAATCCGGATTGGCGGCGGTGAACTCGGCCGCCAACGCCTCGATGGTGGGGCGGTCGGGGCCAGTGAAGCCGTTCCAGAAGGTGAGTTCCGCAGCCTGCCCGGCCACGGGCATAGCGATGGCGATGGCCAGCAGCGATGCCGCTGCGGCCTTGCTCCAGAATTTCATGTGTCCTCCTCAGCCATCGTTGGGATGGCGCTTTTTCGTCGCCCTCGGGATGGGACCCGCCCACTCCTCTCCGGCTGCTAATACCTTCAGTTATTTTTTTATCAGACGCAATTGATATTTTGACCGGACGAAGAATTGCGCTACCGGTGGCGCAATGGGATTTCGCTTATGACCAACCGCAAACGCACGCCGACCATGCAGGATGTCGCCCGCACGGCCGGGGTGTCACAGGCCACCGTGTCGCTGGTACTCAACAGCGTCGCCGGAGTGCGCGTCTCCGAGCAGACGCGGCTGCGCGTCATTCAGGTCGCCGAGGAGCTCGGCTATCGGCGCAACCCGCGGCTCAGGGCCGACGAGCGGGAGGGCTCGGTGATCGGGCTCCTGATCGATGACGTGGCGGCGAGCCCGTTCGCGATGCCGCTGCTCGAGGGCGCGCGCGAGGCGGCGTGGGAGCACCAGTGCATCGTGTCGGTGGTCTCGACCCGCAACCATGCGCCGATCGAGCAGGCGACGATCCAGGCGATGCTGGGCCAGCCGGTGATCGGTATCGTCTATGCAACGCTGATCACCCGGCAGGTGACGCCGCCGGCTATCGACAGCTCCGTGCCGATGGCGCTGCTCAACTGCTACGACGCGGCCGGAGCCTACGCGTCGGTGGTGCCCGACGACGTCGCGGGCGCGCGAACGCTGACCAATGCGCTGCTGGCGGCGGGACACCGACGGATCGGGCACATCGCCGGCGAGGCATGGCTCGATGCCGGCCGCGACCGACTCGCGGGCTATCGCGAGGCGCTCGAGGCACGGGGCATCGCGTACGATCCGGCGCTGGTGGTGAACCTCGGCTCCGCGGTGTCGGCGGGGCAGGACGGAACGCACGCCCTGCTCGACCTCGCCGATCCGCCGACCGCGGTATTCTGCTTCAACGACCGGATGGCGGTGGGCGCCTACGAAGCGGCGCGGGAGCGCGGCCTGCGCGTTCCCGACGACTTTTCGATCGTCGGCTTCGACAATGATCCATTCGCGGCGAGCCTCGTGCCGGGCGGGCTCACGACTGCGGTGCTGCCGCATGAGGAGATGGCGCGCTGGGCGGTGCAGCACATCTTCGACATGCGGCACCACCGCAAGGCCGGCCAGGTGGTGCAGTTGAAGCTCGACTGCCCGCTGGTTCGCCGCAAGTCAGTGACGCGGCCGCGCACCGTGGCCGTCGCCGGCTAGAACCAGGCGGCGAGGGCCTGGGGCAGGCGAGCTTCAGCCTTGCCGCCAGCATGAGGCCGTGGCGCCGGCGGGAGCCAGGCCCTTGTCATGTCAGCGTGGGGATAGGGCGCCGCTGCCCTGCATCACACGCCAGCCAGCTTCAGCACCACCACGTCGCGCGCGGGGATGGTGATCGATGTGCCCTCTGCTTCGCCCCAGTAGGTGCCCGCAGGCCGCAGCCGATGCTGCGGACCGAGCGCCACCGTCACCTGCTGCGGCTCGCGCGCCTCGTTGACGAGCCAGAGCGAGCCGCCTTCGGGGCCGGTGTGGAGGCGCGCGTGGACGGTGCGGTTGCCGGTCTCCACGTGCCGGGACTTGCCGGTCCATGCAAATACGTCGGCGAAATAGCGCAGGTTCTCGGCGTTGCCGGCCTTGAAGTAGGCGGCGCCCGGATGCGTGCCGACCAGCAGGCTACGGCCCTTGCCGAAGCGGTTTTCGACCACGGCGAGGCGGTCATCGGCGAAGTTGCCAAGAGGCGTGCCGGTGGTGGGCGTGTAGGCTTGGAGGAAGCCACCGCCGGTGATGCTGTTGCCGTTCCAGTTGAGACGGATGCGGTCGGCTATATCGGGCATGAACTCGACATCGATCTCGCGGGCGCCGAACACGGCGTCGAGGCCGTTGTGGGGCTGCAGGGTGCCGACCTTGCCGCGGTCGCCGAAATAGCCGGGCGTGGCCTCCGAGATCAGCGTGCCGCCCGCTTCGACCCACTGCGCCAGCGCCTTGGCATGCTCGGCGGTGAGCATGATGGGGTAGGGGGCGTAGATGGTGTCGTAGTCGGCGATGTGGTCGATGTGCACCCAGTCGGGCTGGATACCGTTGTCGAAGAAGCCGCGATAGGCACCCCACATGGCCTCGCGGTAGAGCTCGGGCTTGTGGTGGTGGTTGAGTAGGTAATCCCAGGCCTGGGCCTCGGGAATGACGAGGAGCGCGATCTCGCCCTTTACCGGCCTCATGTTGAAGAGAGGCTTCTGCTCGGGGGCGTTGGCCCATTTGCCGATGCGGCTCTGCATCTCGGAGCGCGGGGTGCGCGAGCCATCCATGCCGTACGCACCGAAGGCGCCGAAGAGCGGGCCATCGAGCAGCGGGCGGTAGCGCAGGTTGAGCACGCCGGTGGCGCCGGCCGCAAACGAGGTCATGGTGAGGATGCGAATATCCTCGGGCTCCATGACTCGCCCATCGTCCTTGTCGCGGCCGAGCACCTGCGGTTGCAGCCAGAGCGGGCCGGCGGGGCGCTCGGCGTGCCACCACTTCTTGCCGCGCGCGGCGGCGCGGGTGATGTCGGGGCCGAAGAAGTTCTGCCAGGGCTTGAAGCCGCGGCGCGAGGGCACCCAGGTGAGCCCGTAGAGTTCGACCTTGCTGGCGGCGAGCCAGTCGTCCGACCCGCCCGAGGCCATATTGGGGATGGCGCCGCCGACGCCGTGGGCGGCGATGAGGCAGTCGGGATCGACCTTGCGGATGGTGTCGATCTTGAACTGCATCTGGGCGTAGTAGTTCTGGCGCTTGAACTCGAGCCAGTCGAGGCCCTCGGCGAAGGCGGCGACCTCGGCGGGGGGCTCGATGTCGTCCCACTCGGCGTAGGAGTAACGGTACCAGGCCTCGGCGAGGGCATCGAGGCTGCCGTATCTGGTCTGGAGCCAGCGCCGGTAGTCGGCCTTCATCCACTCGGAGAAATCGACGTCGGGCGCGTAGTTCACCTCGTTCCATACGTCGTAGCCGAGGAGACCGGGGTGGCCCTTGTAGCGGGTAGCGAGGGCCTTGAGGAAGGCGCCCACCGCCTCTGTCACCTCGGGGCAGTTCATGGTCAGCGCGCCGGCACCGCCGCCATTGCTGGCGAAGCCGCCAGTGGAAGACGAGACGCCCATGTTGGACGTGAGCGGGCGGCCGTCGGCGCGGATCTGCCGGGCATGGGCGAAACGGCGAAAGGCCCAGTCGGGCACGGTGTGGGTGAGTTCGGCGATGATGGTCTTGATGCCGTGCTTTGCCGCGAGGTCGAGCTGGCGGTCGTAGTCGTCCCAGTCGTAGACGCCGGGCTTGCGCTCGATGGAGGCCCACATGAACCAGTGGCGGAAGACGTTGAGCCCGTCCTCCGCGGCGACGGCATAGTCGCGCTCCCAATCCTCGCGCGGAGGGTTGGACTTGCGGAAATAGACCGCGCCATAGGGCACGTGCGGGACTTTGTCGGTGGGCATCAGGGAGCGGCCTCGGCGGTGAAACGGGTGCGGTGCAGCATGCGCTTGTTACGCGGATCGGGGTTGGGCACGGCGGAGATCAGGCTCCTGGTGTAGGCCTCGACGGGGGCGGTGCAGATCTGCTCGGCGGTGCCGGTCTCGACCACCTTGCCGCGATGCATCACGGCGACGCGGTCGCAGAAATAGCGGACGACGGAAATGTCGTGGCTGATGAAGATGAAGCTGAGGCCGAGCTGCTTCTGGATATCGAGCAGCAGGTCGAGGATCTGGGCGCGGATCGAAACGTCGAGCGCGGCGGTGGCCTCGTCGGCGATTATAACGCGCGGATCGAGCGCGAGGGCGCGGGCGATGCCGATGCGCTGGCGCTGGCCGCCCGAGAAGGCGTGCGGGTAGCGCTCCATCGACTGCGGGTCGAGCCCGACAAGTTCCATCAGTTCGCCGACGCGGCGTTCGAGCGCTGCGCCCCTGGCGCGGCCGGCGACGAAGAGCGGATCGCCGATCACCTCCTTCACCGTCAGGCGCGGGTTAAGCGAGGCGAAGGGGTCCTGGAAGACGAGGCGGACGTCGCGGTGGTAGGCGCGCAGATCGCGCTTCGTGAGCGCCGTGATGTCGATCGGATGGCCATCGCGGTCGTTGTAGGTGATGGTGCCGGAGGTGGGCTCGACGGTGCGCAGGATGAGGCGGCCGAGCGTGGTCTTGCCCGAGCCGGATTCGCCGACGATGCCTAGGTTCTCGCCGGGCATGAGGTCGAGGCTGACATTCTCGACGGCGCGGACGCCCTTGCCCCTGTTGCCGAAGAGCGTGGCGCTGGCGCCATAGAACTTGGAGAGATCGCGGACGGAAATGACCGGCTTCGCCTCGGCCGGCGCGGGCTCGGCGGGGCGGGTGAGGGCGCGCGGGTTCTGCTCGAGGCGGACGGTCGAGGCGAGGAGGCGCTGGGTGTAGGCGTGGCGGGCATCGTGGAAGATTTCGTCGACACTGCCCTGCTCGACGATGCGGCCGTAGCTCATCACGGCGACCTCGTCGGCCACTTCGGCGACGACGCCCATGTCGTGGGTGATGAGCAGCATGGCCATGCCGCGGCTCACCTGCAGGCGCTTGATGAGGTCGAGGATTTCGGCCTGGGTGGTGACGTCGAGCGCGGTGGTGGGCTCGTCGGCGATGAGGATGTCGGGGTTGCAAGCGAGCGCCATGGCGATCATGGCCCGCTGTCGCATGCCGCCCGAGAACTCGAACGTGTAGCGGTCGACCTGCGTTCCGGGGTTGGGGATTTCCACCTGGCGCAGCAGCTCGATCGTGGCCGCGCGGGCCTGCCGCTTGTCCATCGCCTGGTGGAGGCGCAGCGCTTCGACGATCTGGCTGCCGATGGTGTGGACCGGCGAGAGCGAACTCATCGGCTCCTGGAAGATGAGGCCGATGCGGCCGCCGCGGATGCGCAGCAGGTCGCGACTCCGCTCATCGAGCTGGGCGATATCGATCTCGTTGCGCTCGCCGCGCAGCAGGATGCGGCCCGAGGCGATGGTGCCATTCTTGTCGATGATCCGGAGCAGGGCGCGTGCCGTCACCGACTTGCCCGAGCCCGACTCGCCCACGAGGCAGAGGGTCTTGCCGCGATTGAGGTCAAAGCTCACCTCGCGGGCGGCGTGCAGCACGTGGGTGCGCAGGTTGAAGTCGATCGAGAGGTCCCGCACCGACAGGACGGTGTCGGCCGTAGGGGCGATGGGTTTATGGAAATCGGCGTCGCGGAGCATGGCCATGGCGTCAGCTCTCGTAGGGGTCGGCCGCGTCGCGCAGGCCATCGCCGAGGAAGTTGTAGGCGAGCACGGTGAGCACCACGGCGCCGCCGGGCCAGAGCAGCAGCCACGGCGCGGTGGCGATGGTGCGGACGTTCTGTGCCTCCTGCAGCAGCACGCCCCAGCTCACCACCGGCGCCTTGAGGCCGATGCCGAGAAAGCTGAGCGCCGTCTCGGCGACGATCATGGTGGGGAGCGCCAGCGTCACGACCGCGAGGATATGGCTCGTCAGCGAGGGCAGGATGTGGCGGAAGATCAGCCGGCGTTCGGACGAGCCGTCGAGGCGGGCGGCGGTGACGAAATCCTCGCTGCGGAGCGCGAAGACGCGGCCGCGGACCTCGCGCGCCAAGCCGGTCCAGCCGAAGAGAGAGACGATCAGCGTGATGACGAAATAGACCTGCAGCGGCGACCAGGTGAGCGGCACCGCCGCTGCGAGGCCGAGCCAGAGCGGGATGGTCGGCATCGAGGAGATGACCTCGATGATGCGCTGGATCGTGAGGTCGACCCAACCACCGTAGAACCCCGAGATCGAGCCGAGCACCACGCCGAGGCAGAGGCTGATGGCGACGCCGATGAGGCCGATCGACATGGAGACGCGGGTTCCATAGATCAGCCGGCTCAAGAGGTCGCGACCGAGCTTGTCGGTGCCGAGCAGGTACATGGTGTCGCTGGATTTGAGCGGTCCGACGAGGTGCAGGTCCATCGGGAAGAGGCCCCACATCTTGTATCCCGGGCCCCTGACGAAGAAGCCGATGGGCACGATCTTCTCCTCGTCGATGGTAAAGGTGCGCTTCAGCGACACCTTGTCCACTTCCTGCTTGTAGCCCTTCACGTGCGGCAGGAAGCGCGAGGACCCATCCGCTTCGGTGACGAAGAAGCTGAGTTCCTGCGGCGGCGCGTAGGTGAATTGCGGCTTGCTGACCTCGGGCAGGGCGGGGGCCAGGAATTCGGCGAAGGCGCCGATCAGATACATCACCAGGATGACGATTCCAGCCACCACGGCCACCTTGTGGCGCACGAATTTCAGCCAGATCAGCGTCCAGGGGCCGGCGACGTCGATCTCGCGCTTGCCGGTCGGCTTGATCGGGGTGATGGCGGGACCGGTTTCCGCCGCGGCGTCGCCATGTGCGTGGATGTGGGTCAATTGAACCTGATCCGCGGGTCGAGGAAGGCGAGGAGGATGTCGGAGATCAGCATGCCGATCAGCGTCAGCACGCCCAGCAGCAGGATGATCGAGCCGGCGAGATACATGTCCTGCACAGTCAGCGCGCGCAGCAGCAGCGGACCCATCATCGGCAGGTTGAGGACGATGGCGGTGATGGTGACGCCGGATATCAGCTCGGGCAGCACCCAGCCGATGGCCGAGACGAACGGATTGAGCGCGATGCGCACGGGGTATTTCAGCACGGCCCGGTATTCGGGCAGGCCCTTGGCCCTCGCGGTCACCACGTAGGGCTTGTTGAGCTCGTCGGTGAGGTTGGCGCGCAGGATACGGATAAGCGCGGCGGTGCCGTTGGTGCCGATGACGATAATCGGGATCCACAGGTGCGAAAGCAGGTCGCCGAACTTGGCCCAGCTCCAGGGCGCATCCGCGTATTCGCGCGAGAACAGGCCACCCACCGTCTGCCCCATGTAGCGGTACGCGAGGTACATCAGGGTCAGCGCCATGATGAAGTTGGGAATGGCGAGGCCAAGGAAGCCGAGGAAGGTGAAGGTGTAGTCACCCACCGAGTGCCGACGCATGGCCGAGTAGATGCCGATGGGCAGCGACACGGCCCAGACGAAGAGCAACGCCAGCACCGAGACGGACAAGGTCGGCGCCATGCGCTCCGCGATGAGGTCCCAGACCGGCCGGTTCCACTCGAAGGAATGGCCGAAATCGCCGCGGAACAGGATGCCGCTGATCCACTTCCAGTACTGCACGATGAAGGGGTCGTCGAAGCCGTAGATCTCGCGATAGCGGGCGATCTGCGCCTCGTTGACGTTGGCGCCGCTGTCGGCCGTCGAGGCGAGCATCGAGGTCAGGTAATCGCCGGGCGGCAGCTGGATGATCAGGAAGGCGATGATCGACATGCCGATCAGCGTCGGTACCATGTAGACCAGCCGCTTGATGATGTAGCGCAGCATGGCGTGCCGCCCCATCAGTCCCAGCTCAGGTGCACGACTTCGAGCGTGTTGACGCCCGGCACCTCGAGTCCCACCCGGCCACCGGCGACGCGGGCCTCCACTTCGCTCCCACGGACCAGCAACTCAGCGCGCCTGAAGCTGCGGCCCGCCGGGATGGCGACGCTGACCGTCTGCGGTCCGGCCGGGAAGACGGCGCGGATCGGGCCCTTCATCATCATCGGGTTGTTGAGGTTGTGCAGCACGATCGCCGTGCCCTTGTCGTTCTCGCGCACGGCGAGATCGAGTAACTCGCGGCCGCCGACCTCGACATCCTGCCGCTTGCCGAGCGCCCAGCGCACGGCATTGGCGATGAGCTGGGCATGGTCCTCGGCGAGGACTTCCTTGAAGACCGCACCGACGTTCCAGGGGAAATAGACGGTCCGGCCGCCGCTCGCGTGGGTACGCGCCACCACCGCGGCGCCGCGCGGCGCCTCACGCGGATAGACCTCCTCCATCGGCAGGTCGGGGAAATCCGGGACGTAGAGGAAGGGTATCTCGGCGCCGGCCACGGCATCGACCGCGAGCAGGCGGGTGCCGCCGATGATGCGGTTGGCACCGTCGAACCCGGCGGAGATCGGGTGCTCGCCGTTGATAGCGACATAGGTGTTCTTTACCGGGCCACGGGCGGCGCCGGTCATGGTCACGCCGAGCAGGTTGCCGAGCCCGATGGCATTGCGCGGGCGGTTGAGCTCGGTACGCGTCGAGGTTTCGTGCGCCGCGACGAGGCTGCCGCCACGTGCCACGTAGTCCTCGATCGTCCTGATCTGGGCGTCCGACAGGCAGGTGGAGTTGGCGAGGATCAGCACCTTGAAGCGGTCGAGCATCGCCGGCGTCATCGCCTGGTCGGACAGCATCTCGAACGGAATCCGGGCCTCGACCAGCGCGTGGTAGAAACCCAGATCGTCGGCCTCGGCGAGGGCGCGCGTCTCCTGGCCGTGGTGACGCAGGGTCGTCGCGGGATCGAGGATGGCCACTTCGGCGGCGGGCGTCATAGTGGAGAGCACCGGCTCGAGGTCGGCGTGGAGGCCAAAGCTGTCTGCCACCGGCTGCACCCAGCGGGTGTCGGGGACGACGCCGTTGAACTTGGTGAACCAAGGCAGGAGGCCCTGCGTCGTGCCATTGTCGATCCAGGCCTGCATCTCCGGTCCCGTGGTGACGGAGTCCTTCCATCGATGGACCTCTTCGGGGCCGATCGAGGTGATGAGGATGGCCGGGCGCTCGCGGAAGGTGGCGCGCATGCGCTTGCCGTTGCGGCCGGCCATCCAGATTGGCTCGGTGCCGCGGCGACCCTGGTCGTCGACGCACAGGAACGGGCAGTAGCGCTCGATGATGTCGAGGTCGAACTCCATCAGCGAGACGGAGCCCATGTTGGGAATGAAGCTGGTGTGAGGCTTGATCCGCTTCATTACCGCGTCCCACTCGACGACGAGGCGGGTGAGGATGGAGCGGCGCCAGGCGGCCCAGGCCATCCACACTGGATCCTCGGGGTTGGCGTCGATTGGCAGCTCGTGGCCGGAGGCGGCGCGGAAATTGGTGCGGCAGCTCTCGCAGTAGCAGACGCCGTGGCCCTGCCAGCGGTTCGCGAAAATGGCGTCGATGTCGTACTCGCGGGTCAATTCCTCGAGCACAAGCGGCATGAATTCGAAGTTGTAGTCGGAGTAGGCGCAGGTCACCCAGACTTCCGGGAAGGCCCAATGGCGCCGCTTGTTGCCGTCCTTGTCGACGGCTATCCATTCGGGATG
>JAEYTN010000096.1 GCA_023433985.1 Pseudomonadota bacterium
GCTCGGCCTCCAGCCGATCTACCTCGTCGAGGACCACCCGCTCCCCTGGCTCGCCCCGCTGATCAACGGCGTCGAGCACGCCAACTTCTTCGAAACCCGCGCGACCGAGTACTCGAAAGCCGCGACCCGCGGAAACTGGAACGACGTCTGGGCCAGCTTCGACGCCCGCCACAAGGCCAAGAAGGGCGAGGCCGCGAATGAAGCCGAGGACGACGGGCCGGGGCTGTTCGGGGATAGCGCTGGGGTGCAGGCGGCGGAGTAAGCTGCGGCTTGGGAGGGGGCGGTGCCAAAGGTCTTCGACTTGAACGGCTACCGCTTCCACTTCTATTCGAACGAAGGGAACCCGCCCGAGCCACCGCATATTCATGTGAGTAAGGGGCGCGATGACGCCAAGTTCTGGCTGCGGCCGGACGTGGTGGTCGCGTCCAGCAGGGGATTTCCGCCCCGCGTGCTATCGCAGCTGATTGCTGTTATTGAAGCCCGGCGCGATGACATCGAGAGTGCTTGGCATGACTTCTTCTCCTGAGCCCCTGGCGGTTCGCTTTGACGCTCACAGCTTCTGGGTCGATCTCGACGATGGTCGCACGCTGGGCATTCCGCTCGCCTGGTTTCCGCGGCTGCTTCACGCCACGAAAGAGCAACGCGAGCAGGTGGAACTCAGCCGCTCGGGGCTGCACTGGGGAGAGATCGACGAGGATATCTCAATCGCCGGGCTGCTTGCCGGTCGCGGCGACATGACGCACCCGCACAAGGTTGCCGCTTAAGCGGGCTTTCCCAAATACGGCGGCGGCGTGCCATCTACCCGCCTTCTCACGCCGCGAAACGATGCCACTCCCGATGCGGCCGCAGGCGCAAGGTCGCCGGTAGCCGCGCCTTCCGGTCGGAGTAGATCAGCCGCTCCACGCTCGCACGATCCCCGATCCGGTCCGACAGCAGGATGTCACCCCGGATTACGGTGACAGTGGATCATGATGACAGTGCACCAATCTCTCTAACCTCCCAGAGACACAGGAATAACGCTTCCGCAACCGCCGCTGCGATAAATGCAGGCCGATGAACGACGCCCTCCTGCTCACCCCGCTCAACCTCGCGTTCTACGCGATCGCGATCAACTTCGCGGCATTCGCTGCGTTCGGCATAGATAAGATGTTGGCCGAAGCGCGCGCCTGGAGGATTTCCGAAGCGAAGCTGCTGGGGCTCGCCTTCCTCGGCGGATCGCCCGGCGCTTACGCGGGCCGGCGCTTGTTCCGCCACAAGACCCGCAAGCAGCCCTTCTCGCGCGAACTGCACAAGATCGCGCTCCTCCAGGTGTTCGCGGGCAGCGTTGTTCACCGGCTGGACGTGGACCGGCTGACGAACCGCCTGTTTGGCGGCCACTAGCCAACCGTTTACCCCATCCTAACCGCACCCCGGCAAGCTGCCCCACATGGCACGCGCCCACAGGTTCGCGGTCCCATTGGTGGCCCTTGGCGGAGCGGCCTTGCTCCAGGCCGGCGCGCTCGATCGCCTGATACCTGCCTCCGAGGCAGAGGACGGCTACATGTCCTCCAGCAGCCCGTGGTCCACGGACTACGACCCCGCCGCCGCCAGCGCGTCGTCACGCCCCGTCCACTACCGCAACTGCGACGCCGCCCGCGCGGCCGGCGCGGAGCCGGTCCGGTATGGGGACCCCGGCTACGCCGCGCACCTCGATCGCGACGGCGATGGGGTCGGCTGCGAACCGTACTACGGCAGCTGACGCAGCCCGCGCGTTCGACGGACGGAGCACCTCACACGAGTCCAGCGCCTAAGCCGTCGTCGTGCAGGCCAGCTTGCTTACTTCCAACACCTTGTCAGCGTAAGGTACCACCGCTCCCACTACGGTGAGACCAATCTTGAACAGTTCGCCCAGCCCCGGCTTGGAGGCGTCATCGACGATCTGGAGGACTTCTCCGCTGACGTACTTCGAATCCGCTCCGACGGCACGGCATGCCTCAGCGAAAAAGCCGCCGTCCATCACGATGTCTTTGCCGCTGTTTGCACCGATCGCCTTGGCCCAGGCCGGCACGAGCGACGCGATATGCTTCTTCTTGGCGCGGGAAAGGTCGATGAAGGCGACGCGGTCCTCGATCGAGGCGGCAAGCAGCGGGCCATTCGCAGACGGGCGGTCGAGCGCGATAAAATAGATCGAGGCCGCCTCGTAATCGTACTTCTCGAGCAGCTCGTCACAGTCCGAATCATTCGCCGGCTTGGTGGTGACCGGCCACACCGTCGGCGCAATCTGCCCCAGGGACGCGAGGTCCATCTGCTTCGCGACGGCCGTGGGCGCCAGCCGCACGAAGGCGTTGCACACGCGCCGATTTCGCTTCTCGTCCTCCTTGCGCAACAGGATGAGACCCTTCGCGCGGGAATCGATCGTCGCGAAGCTTTCGCTGCGCAGGAGGAACTCCTTCGTCGGGATGATCCGGGTTTGCGCCGCGACGGAGGAAGAGAGCGAGCCGTCAACGCCGCTTACCGAAGTCGGCAGGCTGGCGTGGTCGACCGCATGGCATCCGCTTAGCAGGAGCGCCAGCACCAATAGGCATTTCTTCATAGTATTCGTCCCCCCGGTTATTGAGGGTACTTTACCGGCGCAGCACGTCAATACGTATGTCCTAGCACCAACTCCCTCGCCGCCCGCGCCATTCCTCGGCCAGACCCTCGCGCACCAGCACCGCGCCCAGGCTCTCGCCGCCGCGGGTGACGGTGCGGATTTGGCGGCCGTAGCGGTCGCGGTCGCGGTCCACCGGTTCGAGCGTAAAGGCGCCCGCGTTGAGCAGCGCCTGCAGCCGCGCGGTCGCGGCGCGGCCCAGCGCGGCCTCGCGCGCGCAGGCGGGCTCGCTCACTTCGGCGGTGTTGATGTCCGCCACGCGGATTTTCTCGCCCGCGTACCAGAAGGTGTCGCCGTCGACGACGCAGTTCACCCGCGCTCCGCCGCCGCAGATCGAGAAGCGCGCGCTCGCCTGGGTGAAGCCGGCCACGCGCGGCGCACCGGCACCATCGGCCAGGCCGCCGCTCGCAAAGCTCGGCTGTTCGGCGTCGAGCTGTTCGGGAGAAGTCGGCCAAATCCGCTCGCGCCATTCCGCTTCGCTCGCCTCCCACAGGTCCGACGGAACCCGCGGCGCGTCCACCGTCTCCTCGCTCGGCCAAACCAGCACCGCGGTAAACGCGGCCAGCGGCAGCATGATCATGATCGGCGAGAGCTTCGACCACCGCCCCCGCCACCACCGTCGGCGCATCCGCCGCGGCTTGAGGCCGTAGGCGCCGGCACGCGTCCACTTCTGCCGCACGCGGCGGAGCGTCGCCACATTAGAACCCGAGTTCATTCCGCCATTCTGCGGGGACAGCGTGAGCGAAGGATTAAGGTTATCCGCGCGATAATCGCGCCGGCGCCAATGCTTTGAATTGCCCCGGATTTCTTGGGGCACTAGGAAAGGCGCTCAAAGGGGGTCGCCAACTATGAATATCGCTCGTTCGTCCGCCGTGGCGCTGCTCGCGCTCGCTCCGTTCGTCCTCGCGGCGCCGCTCGCCGCCGCGCCGCTCTCGCCCAATGCCGGGGCTTTCGCGGGCGAAGGCGCGCTCGACGATGGCGACGGCAACCAGGGCACCTGGCAGGCCGCGGGTACGCTCTCGGGCGGCGAGATCGCCGGCACGCTCTCGGTCGATCTCGCCGGCAAGGCGATGACCGTCACGATGAAGCCCGGCCCGGCTTACATGGAAAACGGCCGCTGCATCCTCAAGGGCGAGGAAGGGCGCAACCGCTTCGAACTCACCGGCGAGTGTGACAGCGACAGCTTCGGCCCGGGCCGGATCAGCGGCTATTTCGACGGCGGGCCGAGCGTCACCGGCACGTTCACCGGCGCGCTGCGCTGGGGGGCAAAAGCCGCCGCCGCCCCCGCTGCCGGCGCGCTCCCCACTGCGCGCCTGCTGTGCGGCTATCGCGAGCGCATCGGCGGCAACGTCGCCGGCGAGATCGCCACTTACGAGAACCGTCCCAGCCTGATGGGCTTCCTCCAGCTGTCCGCCGACGGCACCTACCGGACGCAGCAGGGCACCGGCCGCTTCAGCCGCGAAGGCGCGGCGATCCGGCTGGTCTCGGGTCCATGGGCGGGCGCGCTCGGCCGCCTCGAGCCCGACAACAGCGGCGAGCCCGCGGTCTATTTCGAGCGCGAGGACAACCGCCGAGCCGACGGCACCCCGATCGTCGACCCCTGGCGCACCTTCTGCGTCAGCCAGCGCTGAT
>JAEYTN010000120.1 GCA_023433985.1 Pseudomonadota bacterium
GGCCGCATTGTCGCCACCGGGGATTGCTAGGGCGCAAGGACTGCCCCTGGGCAGGCGCTCCGGGGGCAGGCTAGGGCGCACTTACCTCAAAGCCGAGAGTTTGTGGGTCGATGACTGACGTGAGCCAGGCCGGTCTTGTTCGCAGCGTCCGCTTCGGGCCGATGCGGAGGCTGGCAATCGTCGTGTCGATGCTGCTGGTGCTGGCGGCCGCAGCCGCGTCGCTGTTCCTGGTGCGGACGGTCGA
The DNA here is from genome assembly GCA_023433985.1 of Pseudomonadota bacterium. Classification (GTDB taxonomy): domain Bacteria; phylum Pseudomonadota; class Alphaproteobacteria; order Rhizobiales; family Devosiaceae; genus Devosia_A. The sequence continues at coordinate 245 of JAEYTN010000120.1, forward strand.
TAACCAACTGATCGATATCGGCAATACCTACGAGGTGCGGCGGCAGGCGCGCGAACTGATGCTGGCCGTGGTGGATGCCGAGACGGGGCAACGGGGCTATCTGCTGACGCAGGACGGGGCCTATCTCGACCCCTACAACCGCGCCGTGGCATCGATCGACAGCACGTACCGGGAATTGCTGCGGCAGGTGGAGAACAGCCCATCGCAGCGCCTGCGGCTCGAGGAATTGCAGCCCAGCCTCGAGGCGAAGCGGGGCGAGATGGCGCAGACCATCGGGCTGATGTCGTCGGGCGACGTTGCCGGCGCGCTGGCGCTGCTGCGCTCGGACGAGGGCAAGGCGCTGATGGACACCATCCGCAACACGCTCAGGACCTTCGTCGCCGAGGAAGACGCCAGGCTGATCGAGCGCAACGGGCAGATGGACGGCTATCGGCAGATGCTGGTGCTGGCCATCCTGGCGGCGCTCGGGGCGGCGGCGATCCTTGCCTATGCGCTGTTCACCCGGGCGCAGCAGCAGGTGGCGGCGCTGGCGCAGCGCGAGAACCTGCTGCTGAGCCAGAACGAGGAGCTCGAGGCGCACATCCGGGCGCGCACGATGGAGGTCGAGGAAGCCCGCGGGCGCGCCGAGCGCGAACGGGCACGGCTCGAGGCGCTGCTGCAGGACACCAACCACCGCATCGGCAATTCGCTGGCGACGGTGTCGTCGCTGCTGGGGCTGCAACTGGCGCGGTCGGGCTCGGACGAGGTGAAGAGCGCGCTCGAGGCGGCGCAGGGGCGGGTGCATGCGATCGCCTCGGCGCATCGGCGGCTGCGGCTGGGTGCCGACCTCGAAACCACCGACGCGGCGGACTTCCTCTCGGCCGTGGTGGACGACCTCGCGACGGCGGTGCCGGCGGACAAGCCGATCAAGTTCCACCAGGATCTCACCGGCATGGTGATCCCGGCGCGCGATGCGACGACGCTGGGCATCGTGGTGAGCGAGCTGGTGACCAATGCGGTGAAGCACGCGTTCGCGGCGGGGAAGGGCGGCAATATCTGGATCCGCTTCGTCAAGTCGGAGGAAGGCGCGCCGGTGCTGAAGGTCGAGGATGACGGGTCGGGCCTGAAGGAGGCCGGCGTTTCCGCGGCGGGTCTCGGTGCGGTGATCATCAAGCAGCTGGCGCGGCAGTTCGGCGGCGTGCCGGAGTATGGTCCGCGCGACGGTGGCGGTACGGTGGTGACGGTGCAACTGCCCAACCTCGGTACCGGCGCGGCCTGAGGCCCGGAACTCCGGTCGCGGCTTCGCCGTTCGTGATGCGCAGGCCCGGGCGGCCGGCGGAGGGCAGCATGCACTTCATCGGGGTGTTGAACAAAGATGGCGGCACGTTCCGGACCATGGACGTTGCCGCCTTCGTCGAGAATGCCACTCGGGTCTTCGTGGAGGCGGGTCATGCGCTCGACTGCCGCGTGGTCGAGGGGCGCGACCTGATCGCGGAGCTGCAGCGCGCGGCGAGCGACCCGGCTTCGGATGCGCTGCTGGCGGGCGGCGGCGACGGCACGATCTCGGCGGCGGCTGCGATCTGCTTCCGGCACGGGATGCCGCTGGCAGTGCTGCCGGCAGGGACGATGAACCTGTTCGCGCGTTCGCTGAAGGTGCCGCTCAACCTCGAGCAGGCGGTGGAGGCGCTGGCGAATGGCGGGCTCGACCGGGTCGACATCGCGACGGCAAACGGGCGGCCGTTCGTGCACCAGTACTCGGTGGGGATGCACTCGCGGCTGGTGCGTATCCGCGAGGGCCTCACTTATAACAGCCGCTGGGGCAAGATGCTGGCGAGCGTGCGCGCGGTCGGCGCGACACTGTCGCGACCGCTGGTGTTCGACGCGGAGATCCGCACGGCGACAGGGATCGAGAACCGCCGGGCGATGGCGGTGTCGGTCAGCAACAACCTGCTGGGGGAGGGGCATGTGCCCTACGCCGAGGAGATGCATGGCGGCGTGCTGGGCGTCTATGTGGTGAAGCCGATGCCGCCGGCGGAAGCGGCGCAGCTGGCCTTTTCACTGCTGTTCGGCACGTGGAAGCACCATCCGCTGGTATCGGAGCGGCAGGTGGAGCAGGTGACGCTCAGCTTCCCGCATCGCAAGAAATCGGCCAAGGCGGTGATCGACGGCGAGCTGATCGCGCTCGACAAGCGCGTGGAGCTGAAGGTGCATCCCGGGGCGCTGCAGGTGATCGTGCCGAAGGTGGAGACACCGGCGCCGGAGGCGGAAGCGGAACCGGCCTGAGAGGTCTGGCGCGTGGCGGCGGCGTGACGCTAGTGTGCCGGTCCACCGCAAGGATTCCCCGCCCATGACCGATACCGTCGCCGATCGCTTTCTCCGCTATGTCGTGATCGATACGCAGTCCGACTCGCAATCTCCGAGCCAGCCCTCGACCGAGAAGCAGAAGAACCTCGGCCGGCTGCTGGTCGAGGAACTGCTGGCGATCGGGCTCAGTGACGCGCATCTCGACGAGCACGGCTATGTGTACGCGACCGTGCCGGCGAACACCGACAAGGACGTGCCGGTGATCTGCTTCTGCTCGCATATGGACACGGCGCCCGACTTCACGGGCACGGACGTGAAGCCGCAGGTGATCCGCAACTACCAGGGTGGCGACATCCGGCTCCCGGGCGATCCGTCGCGGGTGATCCAGGTGGCGGAGCATCCGGCGCTGCGGGACCAGATCGGCAACGATATCATTACCTCGGACGGCACGACGCTGCTGGGGGCCGACGACAAGGCGGGGCTGGCCGAGATCGTCACGGCGGCAGACGTGCTGATGCGCGACAAGTCGATCCGGCACGGCACGATCAAGC
>JAEYTN010000121.1 GCA_023433985.1 Pseudomonadota bacterium
CCGGCATCGATGTGCCGCATCGCGTCTTCGCCCACGGCTTCCTGACGTCGGAAGGCAAGAAGATGTCGAAGTCGGTCGGCAACATCGTCGACCCGCACGAGCAGCTCGACCTCTACGGCACCGATCCGGTCCGCTGGTACTGCCTGCGCGAGATCAGCTTCGGCCAGGATGGTGACTGGGGACGCGAGAAGTTCGTCAACCGCAACAACTCCGACCTCGCCAACAATTTTGGCAACCTGGCGCAGCGCTCGCTGTCGATGATCCAGAAGAACTTCCTCGGCGTGCTGCCGATGGCCGCCCCGAACGAGGCCGACAAGGCCATCGTCGCCGAGGCCATTGCCGCCATCGGCCGGATGAACGACGCCATGCAGACCCAGCAGATCCACGAGGCCGCAGGCGAACTCACCAGCCTGCTCAACGCCGCGAACCTCTACTTCGCAGAGCAGGCCCCGTGGGGCCTGAAGGCGGACCTGCCGCGCATGGGCACCATTCTCGCGACGACCGCCGACGTGGTCCGCCGCGCCGCCATCGCCGCGCAGCCCTTCGTCCCCGCATCGGCGGCGAAGATGCTCGACGCACTGGCCGTGCCGGAAGATCAGCGGCTCCTGAGCCATGCGCTCGCCGCAGATGCGCTGCCCGCCGGCACCGCCTTGCCGCCGCCCGAACCGGTGTTCAAGAAGTTCGAGCACACCAAGACGGCCTGAGGCCCATGCTGATCGACAGTCACTGCCACCTCGATTTCCCCGAGCTTGCCGCCGACCGGGCCGGTGTGCTCGCCCGTGCCCGGGAGGCCGGCATCGACGGCATGGTCACCATCTCGACGCGCGTGAAGCGCTTCGATGAGATCACCGCCATCGCCGAAGCTCATCCGCAGGTCTGGTGCTCGGTGGGCACCCATCCGCACCACGCCGATGAAGAGCTCGACATCTACGCCGAGGACCTGGTGCGGCTCAGCGCCCACCCGAAATGCGTCGCCATCGGCGAAGCGGGCCTCGACTATTTCTACGACAACGCCCCCAAGGAGGCGCAGGAGACCGGCCTCCGCCGTCACATCGCGGCTGCCCGCGAGACCGGGCTGCCACTCGTCATCCACTCCCGCCAGGCCGACGCCGACATGACGGCGATCCTGCGCGAAGAGTCGGGGCAGGGGGCGTTCCCGTTCGTCCTCCACTGCTACACCGGCGGCATGGACCTCGCCCGCGCGGCCCTGGAGCTCGGCGGCTACGTCTCGTTCTCCGGCATCATCACCTTCAAGAACGCCGAGGAGATCCGCGAGGTGGCGAAGATGGTGCCGTCCGACCGCTATCTCGTCGAAACCGACGCGCCCTACCTCGCGCCCATCCCGCATCGCGGTTCGACCAACGAGCCGAGCTACGTCGCCCACACCGCCGCCAAGGTGGCGGACGTGCGCGGCATCCCGCTCGAGCAGCTCGGCGCCGAGACTACCGAGAACTTCTTCCGCCTCTTCTCAAAAGCCACTCCGGTCTAATCCAATGCCCGAAGCCCAGCGGATCGTCGCCACCATCATGGGCTGCGGGTCTTCGGGCGGGGTGCCCCGCATCGGCGGCCACTGGGGCGTCTGCGATCCGAACAACCCCAAGAACCGGCGCAGCCGCTGCTCGCTGCTGGTCGAGGGCTATTCCGCCGGCTCGGACCAACCGACCCGCATCGTCGTCGATACGGGCTGCGACCTGCGCGAGCAGCTGCTCGCCAGCGAAGTCGATCGCGTCGAGGCCGTGCTCTACACGCATGAGCATGCCGACCACACCCACGGCATCGACGATCTCCGTGTGCTGGCGCTCAACAACCGCAAGCGCGTCGACGTCTATTTCAGCCAGGAAGCCGCGAGCCGGATCGTGCCGAGCTTTGCCTACTGCTTCACGGCTCCGCCAGGCTCGGGCTACCCGCCCATCCTCAACCAGCACATCATCGAGGCCAGGCGCCCGCTGACCATCGACGGTCCGGGCGGCTCGATCACCGTGCAGCCCTTCAAGCAGGATCACGGCGAGATCTTCTCGCTCGGCTTCCGCATCCACAATTTCGCATACTCGTGCGACCTCAGCGGTATCCCCACGGAGTCGCAGGGGGCCGTCTCCGGGCTCGATTGCTGGGTGCTCGACGCGCTGCGCCCCACGCCGCATCCCAGCCACCTGAGCCTGCCGGAGACCCTGGAGCACATCGAGCGCTACCGGCCGCGCCATGCCGTGCTCACCAATCTCCACATCGACCTCGACTACGCCCAGACCGATGCCATGACGCCCGACCATGTTCGCCCCGCCTATGACGGGTTGCAGGTCGACGTGCTTGCCGGCGAGATCATCTCACCGCGCTGAGGGGGCGCGCCCGTGACCCGCACCATCCACCTGGTCTTCAAGACCCATCTCGACATCGGCTTCACCGATCACGCCGCGAAGGTCCGCGCGCAGTATCACGAGCGCTTCATCCCGCAGGCGATCGACACCGGCGAGCACTTCTACGCCGAGGACCCCGCCAACCCGAAATTCGTGTGGACCACCGGCGCCTGGCTGATCTGGGATCACCTGAACACCCAGTCGCCCGACCGGGTGAAGCGGCTCGAGCGGGCGATCGAGCGGGGCCTCATCACCTGGCACGCGCTGCCCTACACCACGCACTCGGAGCTGATGTCGCCTTCGGTCTTCCGCGCCGGGCTCAGCTATGCCCAGGAACTCGACCGGCGATTCGGTCGCAAGACCACTGCGGCGAAGATGACCGACGTGCCTGGCCACACACTCGGCATCGTTCCGCTGCTGGCTGAAGCCGGCGTCCGTTTCCTCCACCTCGGCGTCAACGCCGCTTCGCCGGTGCCCGACGTGCCCGACGCCTTCCGCTGGCGCGCGGCCGATGGCAGCGAGATCGTCGTGCAGTACCAAAAGAGCTACGGCGAGACGGCCTTCCTGCCGGGCTTCACCACCGGCCTCGGCTTCGCCCACACCAACGACAATCTCGGGCCCCAATCGGTGCCGCAGACGGTCGACGTGCTGCGCGAGCTGGGCGGCGAGTATCCCGACGCGACCATCAAGGCCTCCACGCTCGATGCCTATGGCGACGTGCTCTGGGCCCGCCGCGACGAGCTGCCGATCGTCGAGCTCGAACTCGGCGACAGCTGGATTTACGGCGTCGCCAGCGACCCCACCAAGGTGAAGCGCTACCTCTCCTACCAGCGGCACTATGATCGGCTGGCAGAGCAGGGCAGGGGGCTCGCATTCGGCCGCGCCCTCGGCATGGTCGCCGAGCACACCTGGGGCGTCGATATCAAGCAGTACCTGCGTGACCAGACGGCGTTCGATCGCCCGGCGTTCGAAGCGCTGCGTGCGACCGACTACCGCTTCCGGTTTACCGAAGCGTCCTGGGCCGAGCAGAACGCCTACCTCGACACGGCGCTGACGGAGCTGGCCGAAGCGGACCGCCCCGGCGAAGAGCCCGCACCGGTCACCGATCTCGCCGGCTGGCAGGTCGAAACCGATCCGGTGACCGGGGACGTCGCCGCCATCACCAGCCCGTCGGGACGGACGATCCTTGGCGAGGCCGGCAGCCTGATGGGCTTCCGCTACGAGAGCTACACGGCCTCCGACATCGATCGCTGGCTCGATACCTACCTCACCACACGCCCGTACTGGGCGCCGCTCGACCACGCCAAGCCCGGCCTCGAGAACGCGGCCACCGCCCGGTCGCAGGCCTTCGCGCCCGGCGCCGATGGCACGCTTGATCCCGAAGCGAACGCAGAACTCGGCGCACCAGTAAGGATCAGCTGGACCTTCCGCGGCCTCGACGTCAACCGCATCGAGATCGCCGTCACCCTCCACGACAAGCCCGCCAACCGCATGCCGGAGGCGAGCTTCGTCAGCTTCACCCCCGGCGGCCGGCACGCCTGGCAGTTCCTGAAGACCGGGCTCTGGCTCCGCGCCGACAAGGTCGCGCCACGGGGCGGAGGTCAGTTGCAGGCGGTCGCCGGTGCGCGAACCGAAGGCCTGACCCTCACGCCGCTCGACACCCCGCTGGTCGGGCCGGCCCACACCGATTTCATGGAGTTCGACCGGCAGCCGCCGGATTTTTCCGCCGGCCTTCGCTTCAACCTCCATAGCAACAAGTGGGGCACCAATTTCCGCATGTGGTGGAGCGCCGAGCGCTTCACCGCCCGTTTCGTCCTGGAGTTACCTGAATGATCGAAGTCATCGATACCGGCATCGCCCCGTCCACCTCGCCGGTCAACGATGCGGTGAAGGCCGGCAATCACGTCTGGTTGGTGGTGATGGCAGAGGACCCGCAGACGGGTGACATCACCCAGGGCGATATCGAGGCCCAGACCCGGCAAGCGCTGCAGAACCTCGATCAGGCTGTCCGTGCGGCCGGCGGCACGCTCGCCAACATCGTGCAGTGCCACGTGTTCCTCACCGACCGCGCCGACTTCAAGGGCATGAACAAGGTCTACGCCGAGTTCTTCCACAAGCCGTACCCGGTGCGTGCCACCGTGGTGGTGAAGGAACTGATCGCCGAGGGCCTGCGCATCGAAATCACCGCCACTGCCGTGCTAGACTGAACGAGAAGAAGAGGGCATGCAATGACCACCTGGAGCGGCGTATTTCCCGCGGCCACCACCAAGATGACGGCTGATGGCCTACTCGACCTGCCGGCCATGCAGCACAGCATCGAACGCCTGATCGGCGGGGGCGTCTCGGGCGTCATCGTGCTGCCGATGCTGGGCGAGAATGCGGCGCTCACGCAAGCCGAAAAGGACCGCGTCGTCACCGCGGCAAAGGAGGTCGTAGCCGGCCGCGTGCCGCTGCTCTCCGGCCTCGCGGAGCTCTCCACGGACGACGCCGTCGCTGCCGCCAGGAACTACCGCAAGCTCGGCGCCGAAGGGCTGATGACGTTTCCGAGCCTCGCCTACCGCACCGACCGGCGCGAGACCATCGCGTGGTACAAGGCGGTCGCGACCGGCGGCCTGCCGATCATGATCTACAACAACCCCATCGCCTACAAGGTCGACGTGGACGTGCCGACGCTCGAAGGTCTCGCCGATGTGCCCGAGATCGTGGCGGTGAAGGAGGAGACCGGCGACATCCGCCGCGTCACCGACCTCTACAACGCGTTCGGCGACCGCTTCGACATCTTCTGCGGGGTCGACGACCTGATCCTCGAGAGCCTGGCGCTGGGCGTCGTCGGCTGGGTCTCGGGCATGACCAATGCC
>JAEYTN010000265.1 GCA_023433985.1 Pseudomonadota bacterium
CGAACACCGTGGTCATGCGCTCGTGGAGCCAGACGGTGCGATGGATTTCGGCGGAGCACCGGCGCGGGTAAGTACCCGCGACCTCCCTTGCGCTTCGAAAAGCAAGCGGGCCGCCCAATGGGCGGCCCGCTGCGTGTTCGGTAGAGAAGCGCTTACGCTTCCTGGATAGCCGAGACCAGCCAGTCGCCGCCATTCCGGCGCACGAAGGTCCAGATCTCGGTCGTCTCGGTCACCCGGTCCTCGCCGGCGACGATCTCGCCCGTGGCGCGGTTGCGGGTGATGTCGCGGGACTCGTAGCGGAGCGCGACGGTGGCGAACTCGGCATTGTTCTCGCGCCACGCCTCGGCGACGTCGCCCTCGAGCAGGTTCACGTCGAATACCTCGTTGCGGAGGCCCTTCGAAGCGTTCTCGCCCAGTTCCTCGGCAAGGTAGCCCATCACCTCGGGCGTCGAGATCCTGCGCAGCGCGGCGTAGTCCTCGCGGCTGTAGGCGTCCTGCAGCTCGTTCAGGCGCTGCTGGAAGACCCCGAGGTCGGCGTCGCTGATGCCGATCTCGTCACGCTTGCCCGCGCGGGCCGAAGCGGCGGAACGCGGCTGGGCATTCTGCGGGCGACCCGCGCCACCACCATACGCCTGGGCGTTCGGCGCCTCGTAGCGGTAGGCGTTCGCGTTACCGGCCATCGCCGGCTGCTGCCGCCTGCGCATGAAGAAGGCGACGATCAGGCCGATGATGACGAGCTGGACCAACAGCGCCAGCATGCCGCCGAAGCCGCCGAAACCGAAGCCGAACAGCATGCCGAAGAGGCCGCTGAACAGCAGGCCGCCGAGCAGGGCGCCGCCGAAGCCGCCAAACAGGCCCGGGCGCGCCGCCGCGGCGGCCGTACCGGCCGTGGTGCCGCGCGTGGTGTTGCTGTCGGTCATGGTTTTCTGCACGCCGGTGGTCGCCTTGGGCGAGGTGGGCGTCGCCGGCACCGAGAACTCGGTCCGGGCGCCGCGGCCGCCGAAGCTGCCGCCGCGCCGGGCCTCGGCGGTGTCGACCGCGACCAGCGAGAAAGCCATGAGCAGAGTGGCGAAGAGGGCTGTCAGGCGAAAGCCCTGCGAAGCGAACATTTTCGTCCCCGTGTTGTTCATGGCAGCGAATATGGGGACCGATTGCCCGCCATTGTAGGGCTTGGCAAGGGGCAATGTCCGATTTTGCCGGCTCGCGGCGGTGGAGTGTGGCCGCTGCATCCTCGACTACGGCGGCCCGAGCGCTTACCTCCGGGGCATGGACGAGCCGCGCCCCTACTTCCTCGATGTGTCGAAATCCGTGCTGGGCCGGCCATGGACCGACCGACTGGACTTCAACACCCAGCGCATCGCCACCGCCATCGGCCAGAAGACGGGGCTATCGGACATCCTCGCCCGCATCGTCGCCTCGCGCGGGGTGGATGTGGATGCAGCCGAGGCGTTCCTGCAGCCCACCGTCCGCGCATTGATGCCGGACCCCTCGACGCTCGCGGACATGGATGCGCTGGCCGAACGGCTGGCCAAGGCCATCGTGGACCGTGAACCGGTCGCGCTGTTCGGCGACTACGACGTCGACGGCGCCTGCTCCTGCGCGCTGATGGCGCGGTACCTCAGGCATTTCGGGCTCAACCCGCAAGTGCATATCCCCGACCGCATCTTCGAGGGCTACGGCCCCAACACCAACGCCATCGACCGGCTCGCCGACGCCGGGGCGAGCCTGCTGATCACGCTCGATTGCGGCACGACCAGCGACGGGCCGATCCTCCACGCCCGCGAGCGGGGGCTCGACGTGCTGGTGATCGACCACCACCTTTCGGACCACGACCTGCCGCAGGCCACGGCGCTGGTGAACCCGAACCGCCCCGACGACATCTCGGGGCTGGGCTATCTCTGCGCCGCCGGCGTCACCTTCATGGTGCTGGTCGCGACCAATCGCGTGCTGCGCAACCGCGGCGAGGCCGGCCTGCCCGACCTGATGAAGCTGATCGACCTCGTGGCCCTGGCGACCGTCTGCGACGTGGTGCCCCTCAAGGGCCTGAACCGCGCCTTCGTAGCGCGCGGGCTCGAGGTGGCGCGCACCGGCTCCAACCGCGGCATCGGCGCGCTGGCCCTGGCGGCGCGGCTCTCGGGGCCGATGAATCCGTATCACTTCGGCTACATCATCGGCCCGCGGATTAATGCCGGCGGCCGCATCGGCGACGCCGCGCTGGGCATGCGGCTGCTGTCGCTCGAGGACGAAACCGAGGCAATGGCCATCGCGGCGCAGCTCAACGAGCTCAACGCCGAGCGGCAGCGGATCGAAACCGAGGCGCTCGAAGAGGCGGTGGTGGCCGCCGAGGCCGAGATCGGCGGGGGCGAGGGGCCGCCGGTGCTGGTGCTCGCCTCGGCCAACTGGCACCCCGGCGTCGCCGGGTTGATCGCGGCGCGGCTGCGCGAGCGGTTCGAGCGGCCGGTGTTCGCCATCGCGCTCGGCCCGGATGGCGGCGGCACCGGCTCCGGCCGGTCAATGCCGGGCGTCGACCTGGGCGGGGCCGTGATCGAGGCGGTGGAGCAGGGGCTCGTCGCGCGGGGCGGCGGCCACGCCATGGCGGCCGGCGTGACGCTGAAGCCGGGGCAGCTCGGGCCGTTCCGGGCGCACATGAACGAGGCGCTCGCGGGCAGCGTCGGCGCGGCGCGGGCGATGACGGCGCTGCCGATCGATGCGGCGCTGACGGCGCGCGGCGCGACGACCGACTTCGTGCACCAGATCGAGCGGGCGGGGCCCTACGGCTCGGGCAACCCGCAGCCGGTTTTCGCGTTCCCGGCCCACAAGGCGAAGTTCGCCGAAGTGGTTGGGGGAGCTGGGCACGTGCGGTTCACATTGACGTCGGACGACGGGGCGCGGCTCAAGGGAATCGCCTTCCGTGCCGCCACCACGGCTCTGGGCGAGGCGCTCCTGTCCGCCGGCAACGACACGCCCCTCCACCTTGCCGGCATGCTCAGCCTCGACCACTACCAGGGTCGCGAGGAGGTGCAGGTGCGTCTCACGGATGCGGCCCTGCTGCCGAGGCTCTGACGGTGCCGCAATGGAAGCTTGCATATCGGTTCGTGGCGGCTAAAGTGCGGCCCCGGTTTGCAGATCGCCGTTCGCGTACTGGACGGCAGCAGTTATGCGACGGTGCAGAGGCAGCGCTCCGTCAGGTGGAAATGTAGCGTCATGGACCAGTTAGCGGTTGAACCTCGGGGGACACGGCCGTCCCTCGTTACCCACATCCTGTCGGCTGCCGCGGCGTTCTTCGGCAAGCGTCTGATCGGGCGTCCCAAGAAGGGCGCTGTGACGATCACGTACCCGAACGGCCGGAGCGCCACCTATGGCGATCCGCGCACGGGCGAGCACGCGCAACTGCACATCAAGAACTTCTCGGTGCTGCCCAAGACGCTTAAGCGCGGCACGGTGGGCTTCGCGCAATCCTACATCGACGGCGACGTCGAGATCGACGACCTCACTGCGCTGTTCCGCTACTTCCTGCAGAACCGCGACGTGCTCGATGGCACGGAGAACTCCTGGTACGGGCGCGCCGCGCAGGACATCGCGTATCACCTCAGCCGCCACAACTCGAAGGAAGGCTCGAAGAAGAACATCTCCGAGCACTACGACCTCGGCAACGACTTCTACGTCGAGTGGCTCGATCGCTCGATGACCTACTCGTCGGCCTACTACACCTCCGAGGACCAGACGCTGGAATCGGCGCAGTACGCCAAGTACCGGCGCGTCGCCGAAATGGCGGGCGTGAAGGAAGGCGAGACGGTGCTGGAGATCGGCTGCGGCTGGGGCGGCTTCGCCGAAACGGCGGCACGCGAGTTCAACGCGGTCGTCTACGGCATCACGCTTTCGGTCGAACAGCTGAAGTTCGCGGTCGAGCGGCTGGCGCGGCAGGGGCTCGACAACCTCGCGACCCTGCATCTCGAGGATTACCGCGACACCAAGGGGCAGTTCGACCACGTCGCCTCGATCGAGATGATCGAAGCGGTGGGCGAGGAGCACTGGCCGAGCTACTTCCAGACCGTGGCGGACCGGCTGAAGCCCGGCGGCACGGCCTCGATCCAGGCGATCACGATCAACGAGAGCGACTTCCAGGATTATCGGGCCCGGCCGGATTTCATCCAGCGCTTCATCTTCCCCGGCGGCATGCTGCTGACCAAGACGGCGATGCAGGAGCAGGGCGACAAGGTCGGCCTCATCCTCGAGCAGGTCGACACGTTCCGGCTCAGCTACGCCCGGACGCTGCGGCTGTGGCGCGAGAAGTTCCTCGAGCGCTGGCACGTCATCAAGAAGCTCGGCTACACCGAGGAATTCAAGCGCAAGTGGCTCTACTACCTCGCCTATTGCGAGGCCGGCTTCGCCGAGGGCTCCATCGACGTGGGCATCTATCAGTACCGCAAGCCGGCGGCCTGAGAGCCGTCCGCCACTGAAACGCCGCCGTCTCAGGTTCGCCTTCTCCCCCTTGCGTGAGAAGGTGGCGGCAGCCGGATAGGGGTGGGGGCTGCAACACCTCCGGGCAGCTCGAACTACGGGTTGTCGAAGTCCGATCCCAGCCCGATGCCGCCCACCGGCTCCGTCTCGGCGACGGTCTCGAACTTCGCGATCAGCAGCCGGCCCTTGGCGATTGCGGCCTGCACCGCGGGCAGCTGCAGCGAGGCCGCGTGGGCTTCGCGGCTGTCCCACGCCTCGGTGACGTAGATCGCGTCCGGATCGTTGGGATCGTGCGCCACGATGTAGCTGAGGCAACCGGCCATCGTGCCTTCGTCCGGGACGAGGATGGCCACCAGTTCGTCGCGCCGGCCTGGCTTGGCGGTGATACGGCCGATCAATCCGAACATTCCTGGCTCCCCGAACACAGAGCGGCGACTGTCGAAGTTGACCACAGCGGGCGCATGGACGCCAGTGCTGCTTGGGGCCACGGGACGCAACGGCGGCGAAACGCTGCCTCGGCTACCGACGGTCGTCGACTGTGCGAACCTCCATGCTGTTCATTCTGGGCTCAGGTGGAATCGCCTAGCGTCGACAAGCTCGGTTGGGGGACCGCTTCAGAAATGGCGAAGGCGCTCTATCTGGTGATCAACAGCCAGGATAACTGGTGGGTGGATTTCGAAGGCACGCCGCATGGCCCGTTCGAAACGCGCGAGGCCGCGGCGCTGGAGGCACGCAGCCTGGCCCGCTTCCAGGTGCATGCGGGCCGCGATGCGGAGGTGCTGGTGCCTGATGGCGACGGCCGCTACTGGGTCGTGTGGTCATCGCGCTCGGAGGCCGGCGCGGCGCGGGATTTCGTGCCGCATCGCATCGGAGCGTGAATTTAAACCTGACTTGACTTCTCAGCTTACCGGCTCATAGGTGACGGCGCTCATCCACTTTCCGCGAGGCGCCGTCATGCTGAAATCCCTGATCGCCGCCGCGCTTGCGGCTGTTCTTTCCGCCGCGCCGACTCTGGCCGCGGAGTGGAGCTACACCGACAGCACCGGCAACACGGTGACGCTCGCTGAGGTGCCCAGCCGCATCGTCATGCACGCCAACGCCGCGGCCGGGCTGATCCCGCTCGGCATCCGGCCGGTGGGCATCTACGTCGATAGCCCCGTGGCCGAGGACAAGTCCCTGCAGGGGCTCGACCTCACCGGCATCGAGATCGTCGGCGAGGCCTGGGGCGAGATCGACGTCGAGAAGGTCGCGGCGCTGAA
>JAEYTN010000276.1 GCA_023433985.1 Pseudomonadota bacterium
GCCGATGGAGATGAGGTCGACGAAGGCGTCCTGCTCGTTGGCCTCGGCCCGCACGTTGGTGTCGATGACGCCGGCGACCTGGCCGAACTGCCCGATCTTTTCGAGCTCCTCGGCGGTCGCGGCGCGATCGGCGCGGCTCAACTCGATATTGCCGCCCATGATCAGGGCAGCGTTCGACTCGAGCGTTTCCTCCATGCTGGCGGCCACCGAGCTGACGCCGGCGATGAGGGCTGTGCCGACTGCGAGGCAGGCGATGATGAGGCCGAAGCGCCGCCAGTCTCCCCGCATGTCGAGGAGGCCGAAGCGGATGGCGGACCAGAGGCGGTTCATTTAGGCGCCCTGGCCGTTTCGACGAGCTCGCCGGCCGTCATGGTCAGCACCCGGTCGGCGCGGGCGGCGAGGCCCGGATCGTGGGTGATCATCACCACGGCGGCGTTCTGCTTGCGCGCCAGATCGAACATCAGCTCGATCACGGTGGCGCCGCTGGTCTGGTCGAGGTTGCCGGTCGGCTCGTCGGCGAGGAGGAGCTGCGGCCTGGCGATGGTGGCGCGGGCGATGCCGACGCGCTGCTGCTCGCCGCCCGAGAGCGCGGCGGGGCGATGATCGAGGCGCTTGCCGAGGCCGACGGCCTCCAGCGCGGCGGCTGCCGCCTCGCGGGTTCTCTTCAGGCCCAGTTCAGGTTGGGCAATCTCATATGCGAGCGCCACGTTGTCGAGCGCGGTGAGCGAGGGGATCAGGTGGAAGCTCTGGAACACGATGCCGAGGGTCTTGCGGCGGAAATCCGCCAGCTCGTCCTCACCGAGCCTCGTCAGGTCGTACCCGGCGACGGAAACCGAGCCGGCGGTCGCCCGCTCGAGCCCGGCGAGCAGCATCAGCAGCGACGTCTTGCCGCTGCCCGACGGACCGACGATGGCCACCACTTCCGCCGGGGCGACCGTGAGGCCGATATTTTTGAGGATATGAAGCGGGCGCCCGCCGACATCCAGGGTGTAGTTCACGCCGGAGAGCGCAATGATCGGGGCGCTGGCCGGCCGGGCGCCGGGGATGCCGCCACCAGGGGTATCGTTCACGAAATCGCCTTTTCCATTTTCGGCAAGACTGTGGCAAACGCATTTGCGGCAAAGCCGCTACTGCAATCGCCTGCAATCCATGACAGAATTCCGGTACGTTTGAAAAGCGCCGGCAAGCATTTGGGGAGTGCCAAAATAATGACCAGGGGTATTCGTTCGTTGGCCATGGCCACGGCGATCGCAGTTTCGAGCATCGCCGCGGCGCCAGCGATGGCCGGGCCGGCGGAGATGGAACTGCTGTCGGGCTATGTGGGCGACTGGAAGGGCCAGGGCGTGATGCGCGGGGGCGAAGCGCCGGAAGCGTTCCGCTGCCGCATGCAGGTGCAGAAGGGCAACCAGGCGAAGGTGAACTTCGCCGGGCGCTGCACGCTGGTGAATTTCAACCTGTCGGTGTCGGGCACCATCGCCTTCAACGACAAGACCCGCCGCTACGAGGCGGCGATGAGCTCGAATGCCGGGTTCTCGGGGGTAGCTGCCGGGCGCATCAATGGCGACACCATTACCTTCGACCTCGCCGCCAAGCAGATCGACCGCGGCGGCAACGACATGCGCATCGGCTCGAAGGTGAGCCTCGTGGCCGACACGATCAATATCGACTTCGAGATCGAGTTCAACAACTCGGGCAGCGTGCTGACCGCGCAGGTGCCCTTCAAGCGCTGAGCCGGAGGCGCTTGCGTTTCAAAGGGCTCGCTGTTCGCAGCGGGCCCTTTTGCTATCGGGCGAAGGCCATGTTTGGCAGCCACAGCACCACCTGGGGCAGGAACACCAGCACCGCGATCAGGGCGCAGATGGCGAGGATGAACGGGATCGACTCGATCGTGTACTCCTCGATGGTCACATCCATCAGCGCGCAAACGGCGAACATGGCGGAGCCGGAGGGCCAGGTCATGCCGCCCAGGGTGACGATGGACATCATCAGGATGCCGAAATGCACCGGGTCCATGCCGATCTGGTTGATGATCGGCACGAAGATGGGCGTCAGCAGCAGCACCATGACAGTCGAATCGAGCGCCAGCCCGGCGACCAGCAGGAACAGCAGGATCACCAGCACGATGACGTTTGGGTCGGTGATGCCCTCGAGCATCAGCGTCGCCAGTTGCTGCGGGCCCTGCAGGTATATGACGGCGAAGCCGACCATGCCGCTCATCAGGATGATGAGCATGATGAGCCCGACATCGGAGGCGGCGTGGCCGAAGGCGCCCCACACTTTCTTCAGCGTCAGTTCGCGGTGGGCGAGGAAACCGACGGCGAGGGCATAGACGACTGCGAAGGCACCGACTTCGGAGGGCGTGAACACCGCGCCACGGATCGAGAGCACCAGCGCCACCGGGAAGAACAGCGCCCACTTGGCATCCCATACGGCGAGCATCAGGGCCTTGAAGGTTGGCCGCTCGGCGTTGGCGACGACGTATTTGCGCTTTTTCGCGATGACGTAGGCGGTGGCCATCAGCACCACCATCATCAGCAGGCCCGGGATGACGCCGGCGAGGAATAGCCGGCCGATGGAGACGTTGCCGACATAGCCGTAGAGAATGAGCCCGATCGAAGGCGGGATGGTTGCGGTGATGAGCGAGCCGACGGCGATCGCGGCGGCCGAGTAGCCCTTGCCGTAGCCGCGGGCGATCATGGTGGGGCCGAGGATGCGGGCTTCCATCGCCGCATCGGCCACCGCCGAGCCCGAGACGCCGCCCATCAGGGTGGAGAGCACGATGGCGACCTGCGCGAGGCCGCCCGCCATCCAGCCGACGGCCAGCAGCGAGATGCGGAGCAGCCGCTGGGTGATGCCGCTCTCGTTCATCAGGTGGCCGGCGAGCACGAAGAACGGCACCGCGAGGAGCGGAAAGCTCTGGCTCATGGTGGCGATCTTCTGCACGCCGATGGACGGCGGCATGCCCGGGGTGGTGAGGAAGAAGACGAAGCCTGCGAGCCCGGTGGCGAAGGCGACGGGCATGCCCACCGCCATCAACACCACGAAGACGACGGTGATCAGCAGCATGGCCTAGAGCTCCAGCGCCGCCGGCGCGTCGCGATCGGACGCGGTGCGGGTGTAGACGAGCTTGCCCTGCCGCCGCGTCCGCCATGCCGTCCCCATGTTGTAGGCGAGCGACCCGGCAAGCAGAGCGCAGCCCACCGGCACCGCGGCGGTGACCCAGGCATAGGACAGGGTGGAATCGCCAAAGGTGCGCTCGCGGTTGAGCCAGGCGAGCTGGAAGCCGAGCACCACGAGCACAGCCAGGAAGCCGAGGATCACGACGCCGCAAACGAGTTCGAGCCAGAGGCGCTGGGTGTGCGGCAGGTATTTCACCAGCACTTCCATGCCCAGGTGGGACTTCTCGCGCATGGCCCGGCAGGCGCCCAGCATGCACAGCCAGATGAAGAGCAGCTGCGCCATATCGACCGACCAGGTGAGCGGGTGGCCGAAAAAGCGCATCAGCGCGGCGACGAAGACGAGACCCGTAATGGCGGCGAGCAGCAGCACGCAGAGCGCGAGCTCGACCTGGGCTAGGCGCTTGAGCAACATGGCACGATCCATGAAGGGCCGAAGCGGGGCAGGAAGGCCCCGGCCCCGGCGGGAGACGGCCTATTCGGCGGCAAGGGCCTGCACGGTGTCGCGCAGGTCGCCGTAGCCGAGCTTCTCGTAGACGCCCGCGGTCGCCTCCTTGAACACCTGCGTGTCCGGCGAGGAGACGGTCATGCCGGCCTCGGCGAGTTCCGCCTCGATCTGGGCGAGCGCGTCCCGCGTGCCGTAGGACCCGACATCGCCGGCCTTCAGCGCCTCGTCGCGCAGGACCTTGCGCAGATCCTCGGGCAGCGAGTCGTACCAGGCTCCGGAGGTCACCATGCCGGTGATGAGGTTGATGTGGCCGGTCTTGGCGAGGAACTTCGTCACCTCGAACAGCTTGGCGCCCTGCCCGGCCGGCAGTTGCGCCTCGGCCGCATCGAGCGCCTTCTGCTCGAGCGCGGCGTAGACTTCGGCGAAGGGCATCGGCGTCGGCACGGCGCCCATGGCCGTCACCGTTTCCACCCAGACCGGGGCACCCGGGGTGCGCATGCGGATGCCAGCGAGATCGGCCGGGGTCTTCACCTCGACATTGGTCCACAAGTGGCGTTCGCCCTGCCACCAGTTGAAGCTCAGCACCTGCAGCTGCGCGCTGTCGTGGAGCTTCTGCACCCACTCCTCGAAGAGCGGCGACACCGCCACTTTGCGCACCCCGTCATAGCCGTTGGCGAGATAGGGGGCGCCCATGATGCCGAACTCGGTGACATAGGTGGCGAGACGGCCGCCATCGACGATCACCGCGACCGGGGCGCCGGCGCGCGCCTGCTCCAGCACGTCCTCGTCCGGGCCGAGCTGAGAATTGGGGAAGAGCTTGACCTCGATCCGGCCGCCGCTCGCCTCGGCCACACCGGCGACAAAGCTTTCGAGGCCCTTGTAGAGCGGATCGGACGTGGCGAGCGCGGTATTGACGCTCAGGGTGTAGTCGGCGGCCAGTGCGGGCGCGCCCGCAAGAATTAGAAGTCCGGCCGGCACGGCAGCAGTCAGCTTCAAGAATTCCATTTGTCCTCCTCCTGCGCCCAGTCGATCGGACGCTTGAAAGAAAGCTAGTATGGTAGTATCCGGTATGTCAATGAGCCTCGATTTTCTTCCCAACCTCACCGATACACTTGCCGGGCAACGCCCTGCGACTGCGGGGACTCGCGCCTACCACGCGCTGCGCCAGGCGATCATCCAGCTGCAGCTGCGGCCCGGCTACCTGCTGTCGGAAACCGAAGTGGCGAGGCAGCTGGGGGTATCGCGCCAGCCCGTGCGGGAGGCCTTCATCAAGCTGGCCGAGGTCGGGCTGCTCGAGGTGCGGCCGCAGCGCGGCACGATCGTGAAGCTGATCTCGATCCGGGATGTCGGAGACGCGCGCTTCCTGCGCGAGGCGATCGAACTGGCGGTGGTGCGGCAGGCGACAAGCGACGCGAGCACACGGGACCTCGCGGACCTGGACGCCATCATCGCGGCGCAGCGCGCTCTCGGCGAGGGCGACAACGTGGCGTTCCTCCGGCTCGACGAGGCGTTCCACCAACGGCTGGCGCGGAGCGCGGGCCGCGAGCATGCCTGGCGGGTGCTGGAGAATCTCAAGGCACAGATGGACCGGGTGCGGTTCCTGTCGCTGCCCGATGCGACACCGCTCGAAACCATCGTGGCGCAGCATGCGCGCATCCTGGAGGGCGTGCGCCGGCGCGAGGCGGCGGTCGCCGAGGCGGCGATGCGCGAGCACCTGAGCGAGATCTTCGCCTCGATCCCGAAGCTCGCGGCGCAGCACCCGGACCTGTTCACGCAGTAGCGACCCGTCGCAGACGGTCTACTTCTGGTCCCAGCCCGTGATGATGCCGTCTTCCAGTGTGACCTTGTCGCGGAAGCGGTTCTTGCCGACCGGCTTGTACTTGAAGACCTCCCGGACCTTCGTTTTCATCACCTTCTGCTCGACTGCGGCAGGCTCGCCCCAGCTGTCCCTGAGCTGCTCGACGGTCATGCCCTGCCAGATGGTCTGCGTCAGCAGCGCCTGCACGACCTTGTCGTCGCCATACTTCGCCAGAAGGCGGGCGTAGCGGCTGCGCGTCGCCAGTGCGCGGGCGACGAAGAGCAGCACCACGAGTGCCACCCCCAGCAACAAAGCTGCGACGACCCACTCCATCTGCAGTGCCTCCCCATCGAACCCGAGGCAGAGGAAAAGCGCGGATGGCCGAGGCATTCAACCCCTTTCGCGTGGCTTGGGGTGGTGGGCCGATGTTGCAGCGACGACCGACCGGCGCTATAGGCGATGCATCAACCGTTCGAGGCGCCTCTGCCTAGCATTGCCTGATCCGTCCAGCCGGCCCGGCGCCGGCGTGACCCTCCCCGCGGGACGGGGAGCCTGAAATCATGGCCGCCTGGCGGCCAAGCAAAACGGTTGCAAATCACAATGACTGAACTTCATGCCGATGGCGTGCGGCTCGTGCCCACGACCATTGACCTGCTCGCACACGAGGACGTTTCCGGCGCGGCGCTTGCCACCGCACTGCGGGTGGCCCCGCCGGCCAGCTGGCCCCCGCCGTTCAACGGTCCGGAAACCCGCGATTGGATGCGGCGACATCTCCTCGCCGACACGCGCAATGCCAGCTGGTTCGGCTGGTACATCATTGCGGAGATCGAGGGCGTGACTACACTCGTGGGTGGCGCCGGATACAAGGGCCCGCCCGACGGCAACGGCGAAGTCGAGATCGGCTATGCCGTAGTGCCTCAGTATCATCGCCGCGGCCTCGCCAGCGCGGCAGTGCGCCTGCTGTGCCGTCGCGCCTTCGCCGAAGGGGCGACGGCGGTGCTGGCGGAAACGCTGCCGACGCTCGCGGCCTCGCAAGGGTTGCTGCGGAGCACCGGGTTCACCAAGGTGGCGGAGCGGATCGATCCCGACGAAGGCGAGGTCTGGCGCTACCGGCTGGAGCGCTGACACATGGGGGCCGCCGTACGCGGCGGCCCCCTACTGCCTGGGCGGCTCCTCGTAGCTCGCGTCGTTATCGACAGTGATTGTCGGTGTGTTCCGGGCATGCCGGACGACCATGACCGTCACAGTTCCGTGGCCAGGTCGTAATCAAAGAGATATTCCTCGATCGTGACCCGTCTCGCTCCGGCCAGCGAAACGATGGCATCCGTCAATCCCGACTCAGGAAAACGAGTCGTGGCTACACGTCCAGATTGGCGACGCTCAGCGCGTTGTCCTGGATGAAGTCGCGGCGGGGTTCGACGAGGTCGCCCATCAGTTCGCTGAACAGGCGGTCGTGGTCGTCGCTTTCCTTGATCTGCACCTGCAGCAGGGTGCGGGCGTTGGGATCGAGCGTCGTTTCCCAGAGCTGTTCGGGGTTCATTTCACCCAGGCCCTTGTAGCGCTGCAGCGAAATGCCCTTGCGGCCGGTGGCGGAGATGGAGCCGAACAGGGAGGAGGGCCCGAAGATATCGAAGCTCTCGGTCCGGCGGGTGAGCTTGGCCACCCCGCCATAGAGGTCGCCCAGCTTTTCCACCGTGGCGCGGATGCGGCGCACGTCGGAGCTGGCGAGCAGCGCGGCATCGAGCGCATGGGTCTCGGTAACGCCGCGGATGGTGCGGCTGAAGACCAGGCCACCCTGCCCATCGGACTCGCCCTGCCAGCCACGCTCCACTTCGTCGGCCAGCCGGTCGAGCCGGCGGACGACACGCTCGATGACGACGGCGGTCTTTTCCGGGTCGGTGAGCGCATCGGCATCGAGGCCGCCGACGATCGCCGCCTGCTCGATGATGGAGCGGTTGTAGCGGGTGTTAAGCCCTTCGATGGCGTGCACGATCTCGCGCGCCTGCTTGACGATGGACAGCAGGTCCTCGCCGGCATGGGCGACGCCGTCGCGGGTGGTCAGCACCGCATCCTCGGTGCCGGCGTTGATCAGGTAGTCCTCGAGGCTGCGCTCGTCCTTGAGATACTGCTCGGACGAGCCGCGCTTGATCTTATAGAGCGGCGGCTGCGCGATGTAGACGTGGCCGCGGTCGATCAGCTCGCGCATCTGCCGGTAGAAGAACGTCAGCAGCAGCGTGCGGATATGGGCGCCGTCGACGTCGGCGTCCGTCATGATGATGATCTTGTGGTAGCGGAGCTTGTCGACGTTGAACTCTTCGCGGCCAATCGAGGTGCCGAGCGCCATCACGAGGTTGCCGATCTGCTCGGACCCCAGCATGCGGTCGAAGCGGGCGCGCTCGACATTGAGGATCTTGCCACGCAGCGGCAGCACGGCCTGGGTGTAGCGGTCGCGGCCCTGGCTGGCCGAGCCGCCGGCCGAGTCACCCTCGACGAGGAAGAGCTCGGACTTGGCCGGATCCTTCTCGGAGCAGTCCTTCAGCTTGCCGGCGAGGAAGTTGACGTCGAGCGCCGTCTTGCGGCGGGTGAGCTCGCGCGCCTTGCGGGCGGCTTCGCGGGCGGCGGCGGTCTCGGCCACCTTGCCGACCACGGACTTGGCCTCGGCGGGATGCTCTTCGAGCCACTGCTGCAGCTTGTCGTTGACGCCGTTCTCGACCACCGGCCGGACTTCAGACGAGACGAGCTTGTCCTTGGTCTGGGAGGAGAATTTCGGATCGGGCACCTTGACCGACAGCACGCAGGTCAGGCCCTCGCGGATGTCGTCGCCGGTGACCTCGACCTTCTCGCGCTTCAGGATGCCGCTCTCATCGGCATACTTGGTCACCTGGCGGGTGAGCGCGGCGCGAAGGCCGGCAAGGTGCGTGCCGCCATCGCGCTGCGGGATGTTGTTGGTGAAGCACAGCACGTTCTCGTGGTAGCTGTCGTTCCACCACATCGCGACTTCGACGGTGATGCCGTCGCGCTCGGACTGCAGCAGGATCGGCGCGGCGATGAGCGGCGACTTGGCCTGATCGAGATAGCGCACGAAGGCTTCGAGGCCGCCCTCGTAGTGCAGCTCGACTTCGACCGGTTCGGGATGGCGCAGATCGCGCAGGATGATGCGGACGCCCGAGTTGAGGAAGGCGAGCTCGCGCAGCCGGTGCTCCAGCGTCTTGAAGTCGAACTCGGTCTTGGTGAAGGTCGCCGGCGAAGGCAGGAAGGTCACCAGCGTGCCGGAGCGGCCCTCGTAGGTGCCGGGCTGCATGTTGGGCACGTAGGTGCCGACCTGCTTGAGCGGCGCATCGGCCTCACCGTGGGTGAAGCTCATCTCGTGGATTTCGCCGTCGCGGCGGATGTTGAGCTTCAACGACACCGAGAGCGCGTTCACCACCGAAACGCCCACGCCGTGAAGGCCGCCCGAGACCTTGTAGCTGTTCTGGTCGAACTTACCGCCCGCATGCAGCTGGGTCATGATGACTTCGGCCGCCGAGACACCCTCTTCGGCATGGATGCCGGTGGGAATGCCGCGGCCGTTGTCGTTCACCGAGCAGGAACCATCGGCATTGAGCTGCACGGTCACGAGGTCGGCATGGCCGGCCAGTGCCTCGTCGATGGCGTTATCCACCACCTCGTACACCATGTGGTGCAGGCCCGAGCCATCATCGGTGTCGCCGATATACATGCCAGGGCGTTTGCGCACCGCATCGAGGCCCTTCAGGACCTTGATGGAATCGGCGCCGTATTCGTTGGGGTCGGAGGGGATTTCGGAGGTGCTCAAAAGGGGTCCCGAATCAGGTCAGCACGTGAGCTGCTGTGTCTCTAGCGGATGGGAGGGATATACCCAAGCTAAATGGCTATTTTGCGCCGGATTTTCAAGGTTTTCGGGCCGGCGGGCCCCCTTGTTTTTCGCCGTCGGCACCTAGGCGGCACCGAGCCGGCCGTCGCGGACGGTGACGCGCTGGGCGTCGTCGCGGAGAGCCTCGAACAGGATGGGGTCGGTGCCGGTCATGAAACACTGGGTCTGGAGGCTGTCGAGGGCCACGAACAGGGCGGCGCGACGGCCCGGATCGAGGTGGGCGGCGATCTCGTCGAGCAGCAGAAACGGAGCGATGCCGGTGGTTCGCTTGACCAGCCGCGCATGCGCGAGGATGAGGCCGATCAGCAGCGCCTTCTGCTCGCCGGTGGAGCCGAGCGCCGCAGGCATGTTCTTTTGGGCGTGGACGATTTCGAGGTCGACACGGTGGGGGCCAGCCAGGGTGCGGCCGGCGGCGCGATCGACCGGGCGCGAGGCGGCCCAGAGTTCGCGCAGTGCCTCCTCCAGCCCGGTCGAGGACTCCGGCACGGCCCGATCGGCAAAAAGCAGCGTGAGGCCGAGGCGGGCCGACGGAAAATCGGTGCCCGGCTCGGTCGCGGCCAGCGCCTGCAGGTCGGCGATGGCGTCGGCGCGGGCAAAGTGCACGGCGGAAGCCAGCGCGGCCATCTGCACTTCGAGGGCATCGAGCCAGCGCGGATCGCCATCTTCCTCGAGCAACCGGTTGCGCTGCCGCATGGCCTTCTCGTAGTCGGAAACGGCGGCCGAATGGCCGGGGATCAGGGTCGTCACCAGCCGGTCAAGGAAGCGGCGGCGGTCGGCGGCGGGACCGGTGAAGAGGCCATCCATGGCGGGGGTGAGCCAGAGGACGCGGAGGTATGCGCTCATCTCCTCGATCGTGCGGGCATTGGCGCCGTTGATGCGGACGCGACGGCCGCCATCGGGGTTGGCGCCGGTGCCGATATCGACCGGGCCGGCCGGTGTTTCCACCGTCACCGCCACGGCCCAGTTGCCGTCGGACCCCTGCGCCGCAACCTCGTCGAAGCTGGCGCCGCGGAGGCCGCGGCCGGGGGAGAGCAGCGACACGGCTTCGAGCAGGTTGGTCTTGCCGGCGCCATTGGGCCCCACCAGCACCAGATGCCGCCCGTCGAGATCGAGGGCGGCGGAGGCATAGTTGCGGAACTGGGATAGCCGCAGGCGGGAGAGGTGGCGGGATGGATGCATGCGAATAGTGAGTAGCGAATAGCGAATAGGGAAGGAAGGCGCGCAGCGCCCCTATCGGCTACCCACCATCGCTATTCGCTCGTTCGTTCCTACACCCGCATCGGCATCAGCACGTAGAGCGCCTTGGCCTCGCCGTCCTCGCGCACCAGCGTGGGCGAGCCGGCGTCGTTGAACAGGAACACGGCATTCTCGGAGCGGATCTGGCCGATGATATCGAGCAGGTAGCGGGCGTTGAAGCCGATCTCGAAGCTCTCGGGCTCGAACGCGACGGCCAGTTCCTCGCTCGCGGTACCGTGGTCGGGATTGGTGACGGAAAGCTCGAGCTGGCCTTCCTTCATCGACAGTTTCACGGCCTTGCCGCCACGGTCGGACGCGATGGTGGAGACGCGGTCGACGGCAGTGGCGAAGCTCGCCTTGTCGACCTGCATTTCCTTGTCGTTGTTCTTGGGGGTCACGCGCTCGTAGTCGGGGAAGGTACCCTCGATGAGCTTGGAAAGCAGCACGACGGAGCCGAGCGTGATGCGGATCTTGGTGTCCGAAATCTCGACCTGGACCTCGGCCTCGGCCTCGGCGCCATCGAGCAGCTTCTGCACTTCCGAGACGGTCTTCTTGGGCACGATGATGCCCGGCATGCCACGGGCGCCCTCGGGGGCCGGCGCTTCGGCGCGCGCCATGCGATGGCCGTCGGTGGCCACGGCGCGCAGCGTCGGGGTGCCGTTCACCTCTAGGGTGTGGAGGTAGATGCCGTTCAGGTAGTAGCGCGTCTCTTCGTTCGAGATGGCGAACTGGGTGCGCTCGATCAGCTCGCGCAGGGTGGTCGCGGCGATGGAGAACGCGTGGGTGAAGGTGCCCGACTTGAGGTCGGGGAAGCTGTCGGGCGAGAGGCACGCGAGGTGGAAGCGCGAGCGGCCGGAGGTGACCAGCAACTGCTCGGAGCCCTCGTTCTCGAGCCGGACTTCCGCACCGTCGGCGAGCTTGCGGACGATTTCGTAGAGCGTGTGGGCCGGCACCGTGGTGGTGCCCGCCTGCCCCACCATGGCCGGCACGCTTTCGGTGACTTCGATGTCGAGGTCGGTGGCGCGCAGATCGAGCGAACCGTCGGCGGCCTTCAGCAGCACGTTGGCGAGGATCGGGTAGGTGTTGCGCCGCTCCACCACGCGGTGCACGTGGCCCAGCGACTTGAGCAGATGGTTACGCTCCAGAGTGACTTTCATTTACCCACAAACCCCTGCGGCGGATGCCTAGAGCGCCTCGGGGAAAAGCAGCAGACTTTTCCGCCTCGAAAGCGCGATAGCTAAAGCTCAAACCCCGGCGAAACCGGGCTT
Source organism: Pseudomonadota bacterium (assembly GCA_023433985.1). Lineage (GTDB taxonomy): Bacteria > Pseudomonadota > Alphaproteobacteria > Rhizobiales > Devosiaceae > Devosia_A. The sequence goes on from JAEYTN010000276.1 coordinate 11,819, forward strand.
GGACATTTGCAATTGCAAGACGAAAAGGCAAGTGGCGCGGCCGCGTGAAGCGGCTCGCGTCCCCAGGGCTTTGTTGCCCGGGCCGGGCTAGCGCTCGAGGGCAGCGTCGAGCTGGCGGGCGATGGCATCCACCCGGCGCTCGGCTTCCTCGGCTTCGAGCCGCTGCAACATTTCGTGCCAGGCCCGATCGGCGGGAGCAGGAACACGTTCAACCTGGCGTGCACGCAGGTTGAGCCGTCCAAGACCCGACTTGAGCCGCAGCAGAATACGCGGTTTGACCAACACTTTTTCTCTTCGACGCAACACGGCACAAAATCGGCCCGACAGGGACCGAACGCGGAGGACGCCGGATGGGCTCCGGCGCCCGAAAGCAATCACTCTTCGAGCATGCGCTTCAGCAGCTCGATCTCCTGGGCGAGGTCGCCGTCGTCCTTGATCATCTGCTCGACCTTGCGGACGCTGTGGAGCACCGTGGTGTGGTCGCGACCGCCGAACCGCCGGCCGATCTCGGGCAGCGAACGGGACGTCAGCGCCTTGGCGAGATACATGGCGATCTGGCGCGGGCGTACCACGTCGCGCGAGCGGCGCGAGCTCAGCAGGTCGTTGCGCGGCACCTTGTAGTGGCGCGAGACGATGCGGAGGATGTCCTCGATGCGCACCCGGCGGGTGTCGCGGGAGCGGACCAGGTCGGCGAGCGTGCGCTCGGCCAGCTGGACGGTGATCGGCTCCTTGGTCAGCTGGATGGCGGCGAGCAGCCGGTTCACTGCGCCATCGAGGTCGCGGCCGTGGCTCACCACCACGCGGGCGACATAGTCGATCACGGCCGGGGTGAAGTGGGCGTCGGCGAAGCGGGCGCTGGCCTGCTCGGCGCGGCGGGTGACGATGGCCTTGCGCAGATCGAGGTCGAGCGGGTTGATGCCGACCACGAGGCCGCCCGACAGGCGCGAGCGCACGCGCTCGTCGAGCATCTCGAGGTCGCGCGGGGCAGCGTCGCCGGCGCAGACCACCTGCTTGGCGCCGGTCAGCAGCGTACCGAGCGTATGGCCGAATTCGGTGGCCGACTTGCCCTGCAGGAACTGCATGTCGTCGATGAGCAGCAGGTCGACCCGCCGCAGCCACTCCTTGAAGCCGAGCGCGGTCTGGCGCTGCACGGCGTTGATGAAGTGGTAAATGAAGTGGTCGGCGGTGAGGTAAACGATGTTCTTCTGCTCGCCGCTGGTGGAAGCGGCCCAGCCGATGGCGTTGAGCAGGTGCGACTTGCCCAAGCCCACGCTCGAATGGATGTAGACGGGGTTGAAGCTGACGGTGTTGTTGAGCACCGCGCTCGCCACCTGCCTGGCCACCTGCAGCGCCATCTCGTTGGACTGGCCGGCAACGAAGCTGTCGAAGGTCATCTTGGCGTCGAGGGCCGAGCCCGAGAGGGCATCGCCGCGCGGGGCGGCGCCCGGCGCCGGCATCGGGTCGCGGGTAACACGGGCCGCGGGCGTCGCGGCAGCAGTGTCCGGCTCGGTCGCCGCGGCGAGTTTCGGCTCAGATTTCTGCAGGGTGGGGCGAACCTGGCCGTTGACGCGCACGGTGATGTGGACGCGGCCGGTGCCGGGCAGCTCCGCCTGGAAGGCGCTCAGGATCTTCTCGCCGTAGTTGGACTGCACCCAGGAGCAGAGGAAGCGCGTGGGCACCGAAACGTGCACGACGTCATCGACCACTTCCTCGAACTCGAGGCGGGTGAACCAGGAGTTGAAGACATCCTCGCCGACCGCGGCGCGCAGCCGCGCCCGGACGCGCTGGAACAGTTCGCGGATGGAAACGTCCTTGCCATCGTGGCCCATGACTGTCTGCTCCCCCCTCGCGCTCATGCTCCCTGCCGCCTGTGGCACCGCTGAAATGAGTTCGGTACGCTCCGCCGCCGCGTTCGTCGCCATCGTGTTTTCTGCCCCAATCCATGTTCTGTGTGGGCCCGCCCTTTCTGGGCATGGCTCCGCCAACCTGTTGCCCGTTCGAGCGGACAAACATTCTCTTGCCGCGGCTACTGCCGCGGTACGCAACACTCAAATCTTCACAAGATCAGGACCGATGACGCGGTCCCACGCGCCGACCGTTACTTGAAGTCGGTGAGACTATCGGCTGTAAGCCAAAGGTCTCGCATACCTACAAAGTTCACCAAGACTGTTGGCCTCGTTAACATATCCGCCTTAGCCACGATCTCAGTCAGCATCTTGACGAAATCAACTCGCTCAGGACCCGGTCTGGCGCCGTTTGTCCTCAGCGATGGAGGCATCTTAGAGGGGCAGTTTGAGCCAATCAACGGGGGTTTTTAGCTCCGGGGGGCTTGACTCCCGCCTTTGCAATTTCCTTTCCCGCCCGCTCCTCCCGGGAGGCAAAACCAAGGCCCTGTGACTCAAGGGGGAATCGGTCATTCGTCCGATTTCGAAATCCTTAACGAAGGGTAGGAGTCTCGCCGCTTTCGAGACAATTCTTTCCAAAATTGCGTATGAAATTTCGATGACGCTTGTCCGCAAAGCCCCGGAAACACTGGCTTTCGCGCGGTTGATAACTCGACACAATCGTGTCGCAATCCTGTCACACGTAGCGCCCCATATCGGGACAGCAGGCGGTGCGTCAGACGGTCGCGACCCGTCGCGGCACCCGGTAGCGAGATGCCGCAGCGCAAACAAAAAGGCCCCCGAAAGGGAGCCTTCGTCAACCCTTGTCATGGGTCGGTGCGATCAGGCCTGCAGGGCCTTCACGCGGGCGTTCAGGCGGCTCACCTTGCGGGCGGCCACGTTGGCGTGGACGATGCCCTTCTGGCTGGCACGGACGATCTCCGGCTCAGCGGCCTTCAGCGCATCTACGGCCACTTTGTGGTCGCCACCGGCGATGGCTTCCTCGACCTTGCGGATGAACGTGCGCATGCGCGAGCGGCGCGACTTGTTCACCTCGGTGCGGGCCTCGATCTTGCGGGTGGCCTTCTTGGCGGACGGCGTATTGGCCATGAAATCCTCTTGGCGCTTCAACCCAATGGCGCAGCCTTTCGAGCCGCTCACCCACGGGCGATGAAATGAAATCGGCGGCACCGGGCCGCCAAGTTGGGGGCTATATAGAGTGAGGGGCCGCGGGCGTCAACCGGATTCAGCCCCAGCGGGGGCGTGGCTTCAATGCTGGCACACCGGGCAGAAGAAGGTCGAGCGTCCCGACTGGACGATGCGCTTGATGACGCCGCGGCAGCCGGGGGTGGGGCACGGCTCGCCCTCGCGATCGTAGACGGCGAAGCGGTGCTGGAAATAGCCGGAATTGCCATCGGCGTTGCGAAAGTCGCGCAGGGTGGAACCGCCGGCCTCGATCGCCTCGTTCAGCACCTTGCGCACCCCGTCCGCCAGGTCCTCGAGGCGCTTGGAGGGGGCGCCCGACTTCAGCACCAGCTCGCCGGCCGCGAGCTCGGGCCGGATATGGGCGCGCCACAGCGCCTCGCTGACATAAATGTTGCCCAGCCCGGCGACGACGCGCTGATCGAGCAGCGCCGCCTTCATCGGCGCCTTCTTGCCGCGGAAGCGCTCGGCCATCTCGGCGGCGTTGAAGGCGTTGGACAGCGGCTCGGGCCCCAGGTCCTTGAGGTAGGGGGACTCGGCCTCGTCGCCGAAGAGCTCCATGAAGCCGAAGCGACGGGCGTCATTATAGATGAGCTTCATCTGCCCGTGCTCGGGGTGGGAGAGCTCGAGGACCAGGTGGTCGTGCTTCCGGTCCTCGGTGGGCTCGTAGTAGCGCGAGGGCTCCTTGTACTTGAAGTCCTCGAAGCGGTAGGTGCCGGTCATGCCCAGGTGGCTGAGCCAGGTCTTGCCGGTCGAGAGGCGAAACAGCAGGTATTTGGCGCGGCGGCCGGCGCGCTCGATGGTAGCGCCCTCGAGCGCCTGCTTGAAGCCTTCGGGAAACGGGAAACGCAGGTCCTTGCGGTTGAGCGTCACCGTGTCGATCCGAGCGCCGGTGACATAGGGCTCGAGCCCGCGGCGGACGGTTTCGACTTCGGGCAGCTCGGGCATGGGTGGTCCTTTCGAGGGACATATGTGACCGGGACCCTAACCGACGCAAGCGGCGGGTGGTGTCAGGGTTTTGACGCCGAGTGTGCCGGGCGCCCCCTCCACCACGCACCTGCAATCGCTGTGGAGGCGCCAAGCTCTGCTTGTCCTCCACCGGGCGTCCAGCGATCGTTAGCCCTGCGCGCCCATTGCACGTGGCAACTCAACCCCCTCTCCGCTATAACGCCGGCAACCTGGAGAGCCGCGCCATGGGCGAGACTACGCATTTCGGCGAGCAGACCGTCGCCCTCGACATGAAGCAGGGCATGGTGGACGAGGTGTTCCACAAGGTCGCCTCGCGATACGACCTGATGAACGACCTGATGAGCGGCGGCATCCATCGCGTCTGGAAGGATGCGATGGTGGCGAAGCTGGCGCCGCCCAAGGCCGGAACCGTCCCCTACCGGGTGCTCGACATGGCGGGCGGCACGGGCGATATCGCCGAGCGCATCGTCAACGCGTCGGTGGGTTTCGCCGAGGTCACCGTCTCCGACATCAACGCCGACATGCTGAAGGTAGGCGAGGAGCGGGCGCAGAAATGGCGTTTCCCGCAGCAGGCGACGTTCGTGGTCGCCAATGCGGAAGAGCTGCCCTTCGCCGACGGAAGTTTCGACGCCTACACCATCGCCTTCGGCATCCGGAACGTGCCCCGCATCGACAAGGCGCTGAGGGAAGCGCACCGGGTGCTGAAGCGCGGCGGGCGGTTCCTTTGCCTCGAGTTCAGCCAGGTGGATACGCCGGTGCTGGCCGAAGTGTACAAGCTGTTTTCCGACAACGTGATCCCGCCGATCGGCCGGGCCGTGACGGGCGATGCGCAGCCCTACCAGTACCTGGTGGAATCGATCCGCAAGTTCCCCACCCCCGAGCGGTTCAGCCAGATGATCGGGGCGGCGGGGTTCAAGCGGGTCACCCACACGGCGTACTCGGGCAATATCGCGGCGCTGCACGCGGCCTGGAAGCTCTGACCCAGATGGGACTGGGCGCCTATTTCCGCCTCGCCCGCGCAGGGCTGATCCTGGCGCGCGAAGGGGCGCTGTCGCTGGCCGACAACGACGCGCTGCCGCCGGTGATGCGCACGGGCGTGCGGCTCGGACGGCTGTTCGAGCGGGGCGACGTGCGCGGCAGCGGGCGGGCGGAGCGACTGAGCAGGGCGCTGCACCGGCTGGGGCCGACCTACGTCAAGATCGGGCAGACCCTCGCCACCCGGCCAGACATCGTCGGCGCCCAGATCGCCGCCGACCTGTCGGTGCTGCAGGACAAGATGGAGCCGTTCGACCCGGCGCTGGTCCCCGGCCTGCTGCAGGAAGCGCTGGGCGAGAAGGCGGGCGTGCTCACCGATATCTCCCCGCCCGTCGCGGCCGCCTCCATCGCGCAGGTGCACAAGGCGACGCTCACCAATCAGGATGGCCGCTGGACGGTGGCGGTGAAGCTGCTGCGTCCGGGTATCCGCCAGCGGTTCCGCGCCGATATCGAGAGCCAGTATGCCGGGGCGCGGCTGGCCGAGACGTTCGTGCCGGCGCTGCGACGGCTGCGGCCGGTGGACGTGGTGGCCACCCTCGACCGTTCGTCGCGGCTGGAACTCGACCTCCGCATGGAGGCCGCCGCCATCTCGGAAATGGCGGACAACATCCGCAACGACACGGGCTTCGCCATCCCCAGGGTGATGTGGGACCAGACGGCGGGCACGGTGCTCACCACCAGCTGGATCGAGGGCATCCCGATCCGCGACCTGGCGGCGATCGACGCCGCCGGGATCGACCGCAAGGCGCTGGCCGCGAACCTGCTGCAGTCGTTCCTCAAGCACACGATCCGCGACGGCTTCTTCCATGCCGACCTGCATCCGGGCAACCTGTTCGCCGATCCGCGGACCAACGGCATCGTCGCGGTGGACTTCGGCATCATGGGCCGGCTGGGGCGGCGCGAGCGGCGCTTCCTCGCCGAGATTCTCTATGGCTTCATCACCCGCAACTACCGGCTGATCGCCGAGCGGCACTTCGAGATCGGCTACGTGCCCAGGCACCAGTCGGTGGACGAGTTCGCACTGGCGCTGCGCGCCATCGGCGAGCCGCAGCACGGGCGGCGCGTCTCGGACATCTCGATGGCCAAGGTGCTGGGGCAGCTCTTCTCGACAACCGAACTGTTCGAGATGCAGACGCGGCCGGAGCTGATCCTGCTGCAGAAATCCATGGTGCTGGTCGAGGGCGTCTCGCGCAACATCGACCCCGAGCTCGACATCTGGACACTGAGCGAGCCGATCGTGTCCGAGTGGGTGCGGCGCGCGGCAGGCCCGGTCGGGCGGCTCGAGGCGCTGAAGGAACATTTCGATACCGCGGTCGAGACGCTGGGGCGGCTGCCCGCCATCGTCGACAAGGCGGAGGTAGCGCTCAACGACTACGACCGCGAGAAGCGCTCGCCGGCCAGACGGTTCACCCGCTTCATGTGGGTGGCCGGTTTCTGGTTGATGGCGATCGCGCTCGTTCTCTTCATCGCCAGGGCCGTCACGCTCTAGGCGGTTCAGGAATCGTTCATCCGGCGGTGAGTAGCCGTCACGGCGCGAGCTTGCCGCCCGCCGGGGCACCTCCTAGTGTGCCCGGCGCGAGAGCGGCAGCTACTGTTGAGGAGTTTCCGAATGAATTTCCAGATCCTGGGCCGGATCGCCGGCGTGCTGGCGATCACGGCCGGCCTTGCGGGCTGCGTGGACGTCGATGCCGAGATCGAAGTGCTGTCCGAGACCACGGGCAAGGCAACGACCAGCATGACCATGAGCAGCGAAATCTATCCCATGCTCAAGGAAATGACGCAGTCCGGCGGCGACCAGGCCGACAGCGACTTCTGCGAGGAGGAAGGCGACGTGCTGACCGAGAACGCGGATGGCAGCGCCACCTGCCTGAGCGTCAAGGAAGGGCAGCTCAGCGAACTCACCAAGAACGACGATGGCTCGACGGGCGACGACATGACCTTCACGGTGGTGCGCCCGGGCGTGGTGCGCGTCGGCTTCAAGACCAACGAGCTGACCTCGGACGTCACCAAGGGTTCGGAAGGCGCCAGCGGCGCCGAGACCGCGCAGGCGCTCGCGATGATGCGTCCCTACTTCGAGGACCGCACCATCAAGATCCGCATCAAGGGCAAGAAGATCATCGAGTCCAACATGACGCTTTCGGGCGACGGCCGGTCGGCCGAAACGTCGCTGCTGTGGACCGACCTGCTTGACGGCACCGCCACGGCGCCCGAGGAGTTGTTCGCCGTCGTGGATACCAACTGAGACTGAGACTGACATGGCTGATCGGGTCCAAATCGCATTCACCTGGCTCGATCACGGGCGGGGGCTGGAGCCCCCGCGCCAGCAGACTGCCGGCGCCGCGGGGGTGGACCTCCTTGCGGCGCTCGGCCCCGAAGAGGTGGTGAGCCTCGCGCCGGGACAGCGCACGCTGATCCCGACCGGCCTCGCGATGGCGGTGCCGCCCGGGTACGAGGCGCAGGTACGGCCGCGGTCGGGCCTCGCGGCGAAGCACGGCGTAACGGTGCTCAACTCGCCCGGGACGATCGATGCCGACTATCGCGGCGAGGTGAAGGTGATCCTCATCAACCTGGGCGACGCGCCCTTTGCGATCCGCCGCGGCGAACGCATCGCCCAGCTGGTCGTCGCCCCGGTGACACAGGTGCATTTCGAGCTCAGGGAGACCCTCGATGCGACTGAACGTGGTGCCGGCGGCTTCGGCTCGACTGGCCGCTAGCCTGATCCTGCTCTGTGCGCCCCCTGCCCTTGCCGGCGACGCGGCAGCCTTCGACCCGATCGGCTTTTCCGAGGACGGGCGCTACTTCGCCTATGAGGAATACGGGGTCCAGGACGGCTCAGGCTTCGTCTACGACAACATCTACCTGGTCGACCTGATCGAGGACAAATGGGTCTCGCCGCCCGTGCGTGTGCGAGTCGAGGACGAGACGGCGCGGCTCACCGCGGTGCGCGCGGAGGCGATAGCCAAGGCGAAGCCCATGCTCGACAAGGCGGCGCTCGTCACCGCGCCGGAGATGATCCTGCTCAACGCCGACGGCGAGGTGGGGAGCAATGGCATGGAGGTCAGCTTCGGCGCCCTCGGCAACGGCCTCAGCGCGCCGAGCGAGGTCTGGGGGCTGAAGCTCTCGACCTTCGAGTCGACGACGAGCGAGCCCTGCGCCAGCTACGGCATGGAGGAGCCGGTGAAGGGTTTTGCGCTGACGCTGACGGCGGACACCGGGGACTCGGCAGAGATCTACCGCGACGCCTCCGTACCCGCCTCGCGCGGCTGCGTGTCGGACTATCGCATCCATGCGGTGGTGGGGCCGTTCTACTGGGGCTTCAATGCCTCTCCCCTCGTGGCGGTGGTTTCGGTCTATAGTCTCGGCTTCGAAGGTCCAGACCGCCGTTTCGTCACCGTGCCGATCGTCCCGTGAGCGCCCTCAGCCCCGAAGAGATCAAACGCTATTCCCGCCACATCGTGCTGCGTGGGGTGGGCGGCGACGGCCAGCAGAAGCTGAAGGCGGCGCGGGTGCTGGTGGTGGGCGCGGGCGGGCTCGGCAGCCCGGCCATCGCCTATCTCGCGGCGGCAGGCGTGGGCACGCTGGGGGTGGTAGACCACGACACGGTGTCGCTCTCCAACCTGCAGCGGCAGGTGATCCACCAATCGGCCGGAGTCGGCGTGCCCAAGGTGGAGAGCGCCGGGCAGTTCGTCGCCGGGCTCAACACGCATGTGGAGTTCGTGCCGCATGTCGAGCGGATCACGCCGGAAAACGCGGCACGCCTGGTGGCCGGCTATCACCTGGTGCTCGACGGCACCGACAACTTTTCCACCCGCGCGGTGACGGCGGCGGCCGCCGAGGCTGCGGGGGTGACGCTGGTATCGGGCGCGGTATCGATGTTCGACGGGCAGGTGACGGTGTTCGCACCGGGCGGACCCCGGTTCACGGACCTTTATCCTGATACGCCCGACGAGGCGGACCTGCCGGCCTGCGAGGTCGTCGGGGTGCTCGGGGCGGTCACCGGGGTGATCGGCACGCTGATGGCCATGGAGGCGATCAAGCTGATCACCGGCGTGGGCGAGCCGCTGGTGGGCCGGCTGCTGCTCTATGACGGGCGGTCGGCGCGGTTCGACGAGGTGCGGTACGGGTGAGGGCAAAACCAGCCGGGACGGCCCCTCCCGGCCTCCCCCATGAAGGGGGAGGTGAAGAGGTGTTCGCTGACGCGTAGTGTTCCGCAACGCAGCACCCCCCTTTTATGGGGAGGGCTGGGGAGGGGTCGTCCTGCCCGGATCAGGCGTCGGGGTGCCTAAACACCAGGGTGGCGTTGGTGCCGCCGAAGCCGAAGCTGTTGGAAAGTGCGATGCCGACATCGACGTTGTCGCGGCGCTGCCGGAGGATCGGCATGTCGGCGAAGATCGGGTCGAGCTCCTCGATGTTGGCGCTCTCGCACAGGAAGCGGTTCTGCATCATCAGGATGCAGTAGATCGACTCCTGCACGCCGGTGGCGCCCAGTGAGTGGCCGGTCAGCGACTTGGTGGCGGAGATCGGCGGGGCGGCGTCGCCGGTGCCGAAGACGCGGCGGATCGCTTCCATTTCCTTGAGGTCGCCGACGGGCGTCGAGGTGGCGTGCGGGTTGATGTAGTCGACCTTGCCCTTCACCGTTTCGAGCGCCATGCGCATGCAGCGCTCGGCGCCTTCGCCGGAGGGGGCCACCATGTCGTAGCCGTCCGAGGTAGCACCGTAGCCGACGATTTCGGCGTAGATGGTGGCGCCGCGGGCCTTGGCGTGTTCCAGCTCCTCGAGCACCAGCACGCCGGCGCCGCCGGCAATGACGAAGCCGTCGCGCCTGGCGTCATAGGCTCGGGAGGCCTTCTGGGGCGTGTCGTTGAAGTCGGTGGACATGGCGCCCATGGCATCGAAAAGGTCGCTCATGGACCAATCGAGATCCTCGTGGCCGCCGGCAAAGACGATGTCCTGCTTGCCCCACTGGATGAGCTCGTAAGCGTTGCCGATACAGTGCTTGGAGGTCGCGCAGGCGGAGCTGATCGTGTAGTTGACGCCCTTGATGCCGAACGGGGTGGCAAGGGTAGCGGACGCGGTCGAGCTCATCGCCTTGGGGACGGCGAGCGGCCCGATGCGCTTGGGACCCCGCTCGCGCGTGATGTCGGCCGCCTCGACGATGGTGCGGGTGGACGGGCCGCCCGAACCCATGATGATGCCGACCCGCGGATCCTGGTAATCCGCCTCGGTCAGGCCGGCCATCTTGATGGCCTCGAGCATGGCGATGTAGTTCCACGCGGCGCCCTTGCCCATGAAGCGGGTGGTGCGCCGGTCGAGCACTTCGAACGGATCGAGCTTGGGTGCGCCGTGCACCTGGCAGCGAAAGTTGAGGTCGGCATAGTCCTGGGCGAAGACGATGCCGGGCGTCGCCTCCTTCAGGCTCACCAGCACCTCGTCGAGGTTGTTGCCGATCGAGGAGACGATCCCCATTCCGGTAACGACGACACGTCTCATCTCAAAAGTCTCCCGGCGCCGAGGTCAGGTGAAAAGGCCGACCCGAAGGCCCGCCATCTCATATATGATCTGGCCATCGGCTTTCACCCAGCCATCGGCGATACCCAGCACCAGCTTGGACTTCATCACCCGCTTGATGTCGATGCCGTATTCGACCAGCTTCACATCGTTGGTGATCTGGCCGGAAAACTTCACTTCACCGCAACCGAGCGCACGGCCCTTGCCGGGAGAACCGTCCCAGCAGAGGTAAAAGCCGAGCATCTGCCAGACAGCGTCGACGCCCAGGCAGCCGGGCATCACCGGATCGCCGACGAAGTGGCACTGGAAGAACCAGAGATCGGGATTGACGTCGAGCTCGGCCCGCACCTGTCCCTTGCCATGGGCGCCACCCTCCCGGTCGATCTGGGTGATGCGATTGAACATCAGCATGGGTGGAGCGGGGAGCTGGGCGTAGCCGGGGCCGAACAGCTCGCCCTTGCCGCTCAGAATCAGCTCGTCGTAACCGTACGCGTTCTTGCGTTCCACCATGCGGGCGGCCTTCTCCGGATCGGGTCGTTGGGGTGTGTTAGTAGTGATGGGGCGGGTGGGAATCAAGCGCGGCTCGCCTGCCGCGACCCGGCGCCGCTTGTGTGGAAGCAGTGCCAAAGCTATAAGTTCCGCCGAAAAGTCAGTTTTCCGCTCCAGGAACCAATGCCCGACCGCAGCTTGAACGCCCGGCCCGTGCCGTCACGCAGACCCTGCCTGACCGCGGTGCTCCGCATGGCGGGCCTGCGGCCGACGCGCCAACGCGTGGCCCTGGCGGAGCTGCTGTTCGCCGGTCCGCACCGCCATGTGAGCGCCGAGCAGCTGCATGCCGAGGCGCTCGACGCTCGCGTCAACGTGTCACTGGCGACAATCTACAACAGCCTGCATCAGTTCCGCGAAGCGGGGCTGTTGCGCGAAGTGGCGGTGGATGCGTCGCGGTCCTACTTCGATACCGACACGTCGGACCATCATCATTTCTACCTCGAGGACGAACAGCGGGTGATCGACATCCCGGCGTC
>JAEYTN010000290.1 GCA_023433985.1 Pseudomonadota bacterium
TAGGCGCCGGCAACGACGCGTCCATCACCAACACCCGCGGTGGCACCTTCACCATGACCAACCTGGCGAACGCCAACGTCATGGTGGCGAACGCCAATGCCTCGATCCTCAACGATCGCGGCAGCTTCAGCATGACTGGCCTGGTCAGCGCCAACGTGATGGTCGCCCAAACCGGCAACGCCTCGATCACCAACGATCGTGGCGGCAGCTTCGACGTCACCGGGCTCGCGGGCGGCAACTTCATGGATGCGGGCGCCGACGCCACCATCCTCAACGACCGGGGCGGCAGCTTCTCGATGACCGACCTGCTGAACGCCAACCTCATGGTCGCCGATGCCAACGCCTCGATCACCAATGACCGTGGCGGCAGCTTCAGCCTGACCGGCGCCGTCAGCGGCAACGTCATGCTGGCCAACCTCAATGCTTCGATCCTCAACGATCGCGGCGGCAGCTTCTCCATGACCGGCATCAACGGCAACGTCATGGTCGCCACCAACGGCAACGCCTCGATCGCGAACGATCGCGGCGGCGACTTCTCGATGGTGGGCGTCAATGGCAACGTCATGGTGGCCACCAATGGGGCCGCCACCATCACCAACGAGCGCGGCGCCGGGTTCGACCTGATCGGGCTCACCGGCTCGCTCATGGTGGCCGGCAACGGCAACGCCTCGATCGACAACAACCGCGGCGCCACGATGAATATCGTCGGGGCAAGCGGCGACCTGCTGGTGGCCACCAACGGCAACGCCACCATCGACAATACCCGCAACGCCCAGATCAACTTCCTCGGGCAGAATGCACTCGGGTTCCTGACGCCGAACGGCACCAGCACCGTGAACAACGACAGCGTCATCCGCGTCGGCGGGCTCGGTGGCGCCACCGGCACCACGTCCTTCTTCAACCTCGACCTGTTCGACAACTCGGGCGAACTGACGATGATGGACGGGATCGTGGGCGACCTGACGCGGATCTGCGACACGCTCGTCTGCACCAACCTGGGCGTCGCGGCCGGCAACTACTTCGGCGGCGACGGCGTGGGCGGTGACGGCCTGCTGTCCCTCGACGTGTTCCTCGACGGCCAGAACGGCTCGAGCTCCGACCTGCTCTGGATCGAGGGCAACGCCGATGGCACCACCCTGATCGCCGTCAATGACATGCATGGCGGCCCGGGCACCTACGATCCGGACGGCACCAAACTCGTCTACGCCGGCACGGCCTCGTCCGGCCCGCTCGGCACCGAGTTCGCCCTGCGCGACGGCCCGATCGACTACGGTCTCTACACCTACGACCTGAAGTACTTCTTCAGTGCCACCGATCCGAGCTGGATCCTCGCCAACGGCCCGAATGCCCGTGCCTTCGAGCTCGCCACGCTGCCTTCCCAGATCCAGACCATGGCCTCGGTGGCCGAGTCGACCTGGCATGACCGGACCGCCGACCTGCGGGATGACGCTGGTCGCGCCATCGACGGCGGCGGGGCCTGGGCCCGGGCCGTGGGCGTGACCTCCGGTCGCGAGTACGACCAGAGCTTCACCGACCAGAACGGCACCTACACCCACCAGGGCACTTCCGATCAGGCCATCGGTGGCGTGGTCGCCGGCATCGACACGGTGATCAGCCGGGGTGACGTCGACGTCGCCATCGGCGTGATGGGCAGCCTGCTCGCCTCGCGCACCGACTTCGACGACACCGGTACCCGCGTCGACATGACCGGGACGGGCGCCGGAGCCTATGCGACCCTGATGAGCGGCGGCTTCTTCGTCGACGCCGTGGGTCATGTCCGCCTGCTCGGCATCGACTACGCCACGGCCGCGCCGTGGGCCGACAGCGTCAGCACCGACGGGGTGAACTACTCCGTGGTGGTCGACGCCGGCTACCGTGCCGCCGTGGGGGCCATGACCATCGAACCGATGGCCACCCTCGCCTACAACCGCACGACCATCGACGGCTTCGACCTCCTCGGCAACGCCGTCTCCTACGATGCCCAGGAAAGCCTCAAGGGCCGTCTCGGCGTCCGGGTGGCTGGCGAGGTGACGATCGAGAAGGGGACGGTGAAGCCGTTCCTCGAGGCCAACCTGTGGCACGAGTTCAAGGGCGAGAACTCCGCCACTATCTCCGGCGGCGCGGTGGACCTCACGCTCATCGACGACACCTCGGGGCTTTCCGGCGAGCTCAAGGGCGGCGTGGAGCTGTTCACGGACAATGGCTGGTCGGGCACCGTGTCCGGCCTGATCCGCGGCAACGAGCTGACCACTACGGTCGGTGCTCAGGCGGGCGTGCGCGTCAGCTTCTGACGGGCGCGGAAGGACCTGCGGCGGGGCGGGCTTCGATGAAGCCGGCCCCGCCGTCGCATATTCGGGGTCGCATGTTTCAGTCGCGAAAGAAAACTTGACATGTGGCCGCTCTCCGCTGCGAAGTATTGAAAGTAAAACGCCAGGGGAAGCGGGCCGTTATACGGGATGGAGTTCAGCGTGATTTCTGGGTGGAAGATACGAACTATTGCAATGGCGGCGCTGCTGGGGCTCGGCGCCGGTGGGGCAGGGGCGCAGGAGCCGGTGCTTGGCGGCGAGACGCCGGCCGCGACGACGCCGCAATCCGCCTGGGCGAGCCAGTGCGTCGCCGATGGCCGGAGCGGCAGCCTCGACTGCTCGGTGTTCCAGCGCGTGGTGACGCAGGCCGGCCAGCTGGTAGGGTCGGTAACGATCCGCGTTCCGCCGGGCGGCACGCCCGTCATGGTGGTGTCGACGCCGCTGGGGCTCTACCTGCCCAACGGGATCACCTTCAGCATCGACGGCGGCGCGGCCAACAAGCTCGAGCTGCAGACCTGCGAGCAGACCGGGTGCATCGCCACTTTCCCGGTCACCGAAGAGGCGCTCAACGCCATGACCAGGGGCCAGAAGATCGACATCGCCTTCGCCAACATGAACCGGCAGACGATCACGCTGCCGCTATCGCTGGTCGGCTTCACCGCCGCGTACCAGCGGATCAAGTAAGGAAGGGCGTTGGGATAAGCAGTCGCACACGTGGGGCTCCGGGATGCGCAAGCTGTCATGACCCATAGCCGGCAGGACTGGGAACCGCCGCTGACGGCCACGTCGGACTGGAAGCCGCCGGTCGAGCCGGTGCGCCCGCTTCGACGTTCCGGCCGCTGGCTGAGATATGTCGCGGTCGTGCTGGGCGCAATCGTGCTGCTCGGCGCGGGCGCCCTGGCCGGCTACCTGATCATGGGCCTGCCCACGCCGAAAGTCGCGGTGGCCGAGGCCACGCCCGCAGCCCCACCCGCGGAGGCGTCCGTGGAGAGTCCCGCCGCTCCTCCCGCCGTCGAAGCGCCCGCGACGGATGCGCCTGCGGACAACTCGGTCATCGAGAACATCGGCGATTGGGTGCTGGTCTGCGCGTCGGAGGAGACGCAGCCCCAATGCGCGCTGCAGCAGCGGCTGGCGGAACCGGACGGCAGCACCGCGCTGATGTGGAGCATCTACCGGGACGGGCAGGGCACGCTCAGGGCCGTGTGGCAGATGCCCCCCAAGGTGGAGACGGCCCCCGGCATCGCCATCGATCTTGGCGATGGCGCGCCGCGCACGGTGCCGTTCGAGGGGTGCGACGCGACCCTGTGCAGCGTCCGCGCCACGCTTGCTCCCCAGTTCATCGCGCAGCTCGAGGCCGCGACCACCGTTTCGGCGGTGGTCATGATGTCGGCCGACCGCCAGCTGGTGCGCTACCGGCTGAGCGCCGCCGGGCTGGCCGAAGCCTTGCCGCGGCTGCGCTAGGCGGGGCGGCCATGGCCTGGCCCGGTGTGCGTCACACCACGCCGAGGGCGCGCATTGCCTCCGCGACCCGGACGAAGCCGGTGATGTTGGCACCCAGCACGTAGTCGCCCGGGGCGCCGTAGGTTTCGGCGGTGTCGGCGCAGGCGTCGTGGATGTCGTGCATGATGGTGGCGAGGCGCTTCTCGGTTTCCTCGAACGTCCAGCTGTCGCGCGAGGCGTTCTGCTGCATTTCGAGCGCCGAGGTGGCGACGCCGCCGGCATTGGCGGCCTTGCCCGGCGCGAACAGCACGCCGGCCTGCTGGAATACCCGCACCGCGTCGGGCGTCGACGGCATGTTGGCGCCTTCGCCCACCGCGATCACGCCGTTCTTCACCAGCGCCTGCGCATCCTTGCCGGTCAGCTCGTTCTGCGTCGCCGACGGCATCGCCACCTGGCACGGCACATCCCAGATGCTGCCGCCCTCGATATGGCGCACGCCATCGCCGCGAAGCGCGGCATACTCGCCGATGCGCCCGCGCCGGACTTCCTTGACCTCCTTGAGCAGGTCGAGGTCGATGCCGGCCTCTTCGACGACGTAGCCGCTCGAATCCGACGCGGCGATCACCTTGCCCCCGAACGAGTGGATCTTCTCGATCGCGTAGAGCGCCACGTTGCCGGAACCGGACACCACGGCCGTCTTGCCCTCGAGGGTGGTGCCCTTGCGCTCGAGCATGCGCTCGACGAAATAGGTGGCGCCGTAGCCGGTCGCCTCCTTGCGGGCGCGCGAACCGCCATAGGCAAGGCCCTTGCCGGTCAGCACCCCGGCCTCGTAGCGGTTCGTCAGCCGCTTGTACTGGCCGAACATGTAGCCGATCTCGCGCCCACCCACGCCGATATCGCCGGCCGGCACGTCGGTATACTCGCCCACGTGGCGGTGCAACTCGGTCATGAACGACTGGCAGAAACGCATGATCTCGCCGTCGGAGCGGCCGCGCGGATTGAAGTCGGAGCCACCCTTGCCGCCGCCGATCGGCATGCCGGTCAACGCGTTCTTGAAGGTCTGCTCGAAGCCGAGGAACTTGATGATCCCCAGGTTCACCGACGGGTGGAAGCGCAGCCCGCCCTTGTAGGGGCCGAGCGCGGAGTTGAACTGCACGCGGAAGCCGCGGTTGATGTGCACCTGACCCTGGTCGTCGGTCCACGGCACGCGGAAGATGATCTGCCGCTCGGGCTCGCAGATGCGCTCGAGCATCGCGCCTTCGAGATAGTCGGGATGCTTGGCGACGACGCGCCCGAGGCTTTCGAATACTTCCCGGACGGCCTGGTGGAACTCGGGCTCGCCCGCGTTGCGCTGCAGGACCTGAGTCAGGATGGGTTCGAGCTTCTCGTCGATGATGGTCACAGTCACTCTCGTCTTTGCTGTCGGCCGGCTGCCGCCGCGGGCGTCTTAACCCCAGCCGGGCGCGGAGTGAACAAGAAACGTGCATCCTGCCTATGATTCGTTCATCGTCGATGCTCCATACCCTTAGGTCGCGGGTTGAGGCGTTCCGTAAGTCCGAAGGCGACATGCACCCGTTCTTCACCATCGGCCATTCGACACGTACGACCGGCGAGTTCATCGACCTCTTGCTGCGCTCGGAAATCCGGCAGGTCGCCGATGTGCGGACCGTGCCGCGATCGCGCACCAACCCGCAGTTCAATCCCACGGTGCTCGCCCAAAGCCTCGCACCCGTAGGGATCGGCTACAGCCATATCGTCGAGCTGGGTGGCCTGCGGGGTCGGCAGAAACAGGCGGCCGAGGCTGCCAACGCGCTGTGGCAGAACGACAGCTTCCACAACTACGCCGACTATGCGCAGACACCGTCCTTTGCCGAAGGTCTGCGGCAACTGCTCGAACTCGGCGCTTCGGGTCCGGTCGCCATCATGTGTGCCGAGGCAGTCTGGTGGCGGTGCCATCGGCGCATCATCGCCGACTACCTGCTGGCCCGTGGGCTCCCCGTCTTCCACATCCT
>JAEYTN010000317.1 GCA_023433985.1 Pseudomonadota bacterium
TGGCCCGCCGTCGGCTCGAGGTTGTCGCAGGTCTGCGCCCAGCGCCCGTAGCGCGACTTGAGGTTGCGCGCCAGCGTCACCGCCACACGCCGGTCGCGATCGGAGGCGCGCTCGTCGGTGATCACGCGGATGCCGCGGGCGAGGCCCGCGTCGTCCACCAGCACCGAGAACACCACCGGATGCGCGTAGATCGAGGTGCCGCCCTGCATCACCCGGTACTCGAGCTCCATCGCCCGCGCGATGTAGTCCTGCTCGTCGTCATTGGTGAAATAGACTTCGTGCAGGCCCGATTTCTCCGCCGGGCAGGTGGCGAAGTCGCCGAAGCTGCGGAGCGGCGTCGAAGGCGGCCCGCCATTGGTGCCGCAGGCGATCTCGGCCACCTCGGTATCGGGGAACTGGCTGATCGGCTCGCCGAACTTGATGTCCCAGATGGTGAAGGCCGGCACCAGCGTGGGATCGAACTGCGCCTGCGCGCCGCCTGGGAGCATCAGCGATGCCCCCAGCGCCAGCGTGCCGACGAGCCGCCGAAAGGCGGTCATCTTACTGCTTCATCCAGGCGCAGGCCTTCGTGCCCGACTCGCCGAAATAGGCGAGGCAGTCGTCATAGGTGGCTTTGGGCTTACCCTGGATGTTGGTCTGGATGTAGGCGACGAGGTTGACGATGTCTTCCTTCTTGATCGCCTTGCCCTTGTGCGGCTCCTGGCCGGGCTCGAACATGTCGGCCGTCATGCCGTAGCAGCGGTCGTCCTTGTAGGCCTGGTTGTCGTGGTAGGGCATCGGAGTGCCGGGAATGCCGCACGCGATGATCTCGATGAAGCCCTGGGCGTCGAGCTGGCTTTCGCGCAGCAGCGCCGCGGCGCCTTCCGAGCGCGGGTTCTTGCCGGTGCCGTCGCCGTCCCAGCCATGGCACGACACGCACACGCCGACCTTGGCGTAGACCTGCTTGCCGCGCTCGATATCGGCGCCCGCGAGCAGGGGATCGAGCTCGCCCGCCGCCGGAGCGGCGGCAGCGTCCTGGGCGTAAGTGATGGTGGCCGGCATGACGGCCAGCATGCCGGCCAAGAGGCCAGACGTCAGCAGCATGCCGATGATTTTCCGGGGCGCGAGGGACATCAGAACTTCTTCCTGTTTCAGCAAATGTGCCGGGCGGCATCGGCTGCCGCCCGGCTTGATCCTACGGTTGGGTGTCTTAACGCTTAGAGCGAGAAGACGTAGAGGACGTTGGCCGCCGGCTTGATCAGCTCGGGGTAGCCGGCGGTGTACACACCGTTACCGCCAGCGGCGATCGCGATGTATTCCTTGCCGTTCACCTCGAAGGCGATGGCGGGAGCGTTGAACGCGCCACCGACATTGATCGACCACTTCACTTCCAGCGTCTTGGCGTCGAGGGCCAGGAACGTGCCGTCCATCTCGCCGGTCCACACCAGGTCCGGAGTGCTCATCACGCCGGCATAGTTCGGGTACGGACGCTCGAGCTTGGCAACCTGCTTGCCGGTCGCGACGTCGAAGGCGAACACCGAGCCGGTCTGCGGGCCGGCGGCAGCCGATGCGCCACCCGAGAACGAGGTGCCGGCAACCGGGGTTTCTTCCTTCACGGTCAGGTCCGAACAGGCTTCGATGCCGGCGGCGTAGGCGATGCCGGTCGACGGATCGAATGACGGCGGCCAGAAGTTCACGCCACCCTGGATGTGCGGGCAGGTGTTGACCGTGTCGCCGGTGCCGCGGCGCTGCGTGCCGTTGGCATAGACCTGGAGCGGCTTGGAGCTGTCATACTCGACGGGCATGCCGGTCTTGGGGTCGATGCCCTTCGTCCAGTTCAGCTTGTTGACGTACTGGTTGGCGGCGATGAACGAGCCGTTGGTACGGTCGAGCGTGTAGAACAGGCCGTTACGACCGAAGTGAGCGAGCACCTTGCGGTCTTCGCCGTCGATCTTGGTGTCCACCAGCATCTGAACGCCGACTTCGTCGTAGTCCATGTAGTCGCCGGGGGTGTACTGGAAGTGCCACTTCAGCTCGCCCGTATCGGCGTCGAGCGCGAGCGAGGAGTTGGAGTAGAGGTTGTCGCCCGGGCGGTACTCGGGGTCGAACATCGGCACCGGGTTACCCGTGCCCCAGTAGATGGTGTTGCTGGCTTCGTCGTACGAACCGGTCACCCAGGCGGCGGCGCCACCGGTCTTCCAGCAGTCCGGGTTGCCGGTCTGGTCGCACAGCCACGTTTCCGAACCGGGCTGGCCGGGCTCGGGAACCGTGAAGAAGCGCCACTTCTCTTCGCCGGTCTTGGCGTCGAGGGCGGCGATCCAGCCGCGGGTGGCCCAGTCGCCGTAGGACTGGCCGACGATGACCATGTCCTTCACCACCAGCGGGGCGTTGGTGAAGCCTTCGCCCGGCTCGGTGCCGACCTGCTGGTCCCACACCACGTCGCCGGTCTCGTCGGCGAACGCCATGACACGGCCGTCGTTGAGGGCGGTCACGACCAGGTTGTCGACCAGCGCGAGGCCGCGCGAGGCGAGCAGGATGCCGCGGCTCGGATCCTTGTCGATGCCGGTGTCGCCGGTCCAGACCAGCTTGCCGGTCTTGCCGTCCGAAGCGTCGATCTTGTAGGGCGTGCCCCACGGATCGGAGATGTAGAGGAAGCCGTCCTTGGCGAGCGGGGTCGCTTCCATCGAGCCGACGCCGAAGCCGGCGGGCTCGGTGCCGCCCAGCGGCACGGCGAAGGCGAGCTTCAGGCCCGACACGTTGCTGGCATTGATCTCGTTCAGCGACGAGAAGCGCGAGCCGGCCCAGTCCTTGTGCACGGTCAGCCAGTTGCCGGCTTCCGCTTCGCTGTTGGCGGCAGCAAGACGTTCTGCCGTTACGTCCTCCGCGTAAGCCATGCCAGCACTTGCCAGCATGCTGCCCGCCAGCATGGCGGACATGAGAAGTTTGAGGCGCATAGTCTCTCCCCCTTTTAGGATGGTTCTTGGATGCGGCGTTGCGCCACATAAGACCGATCCGCGCGGGAGTTTGCTAATGTTGGCTATTGGACATTCTGAGGTAACTCGGCGCTAGTGCGGCGCGAATCCACGGCCTCCCGCTCGGGCTTCACCCGGTCTGGCGCCGGAAGCTCCAGCAGCTCCTCCGCCGGCACGTTCCGCCCATATTCGTTGCGGCAGAAATCGGTGAGCTTGCGGAAGATGTTGGCATAGCCCGGCAGGGTCATCAGGTGCTTGGGCATGGCGAGCACGATGGTGCGGTCCATGCCCGGCAGCGTGTAGACCCTGAGCCGCGAGCGCACGGAGCTCGGCAGGCTCGGCAGCAGCGACAGCGGCGTGTGCGCCGTCGCGAGCCCCTCGCTCACCATGTCGATCGCGGCGACGTAGGTCATCGCCGAGAAGGCCGGCGTCGCATAGGGCAGGTGGGCGCGGTACCACGCGTCCGACACCGGCCGCATCGGCACGTTGGCGTCGATCTCGACATAGCGGCTGAGCGCCGGATCGAGCTGGCCCGGCTTGACGCCCTTGGTCAGCGCCTTTTCCACCATAGCTTCGGGCACCGATGCCGGCACCGCGAGCAGCATGGGGTCGCGGAACAGCGTGGCGATGGAGAACGAGGTGCGGTCCTCCGCCAGCGATTCGTCGTTGACGATGACGCAGTTGAGCTGGTGCAACCTCAGCTGCTCCACCAGCTCTCCGCTGGTGACGCCAAAAGTGACCTCGAACTTGGCGAACCCCGCTTCCTCCGACGCGATCCGCGCTGCAGCGGACAGGAAGCGTCCGCGCAGTGTGGGCGAGACGCCCATCCTGAGGAAGATGCGGCTGTCGACGTAGCGCTTTTCGTGCTCGTCGATCGCCTGGTCGAACTTGCGCAGCAAGTCGTCGGAGAACTTGAACCAGTATTCGCCCGACGGCGTCAGGCTGACCGTCCCGGTGCGGTTGCGGTTGATCAGCTGCGTCCCCAGCCGCTCCTCGAGCTTGGCCAGCTGCTGGCTGATCGACGGCTGCGACAGCCCGACCCGGCGCGAGGCCTTGGTGATCGAGCCGGCAATGACCACAGCGCGGAAGATCTGCAGCTGCTTGAGTGTGATGTCCATGCATCCCCTCCTAGGGAACGATGTCACCACAATACATCAAATTCGATAACCCAATAGATTGTCGAAGTTACAACATAACGTGCACTTTGACGCAGGGGGCCCGCACCGTATCGACGCGGGCCTTTCGATTCCGGGGCCTTGCGGCCGGTCCGCCTTTTACTGGGCGGCAGGCTCGGCCGGAGCCGCACCGTCGGCCGGCGCAGCACCCTCGGCGGGGGCAGCGCCCTCGGCGGGCACATAGTTGGGCGAGAAGGTTGCGAGATAGGCGACGAGGTTCACCACGTCCTTCTCGTTGCCGAGGCCTGGGAAGCTCATCTTCGTACCCGGCACGTGCTCCTTGGGCTTGCGCAGGTAAGGGGCCACCGACTCGGGTGTCCACACCAGCCCGTTCTGGCCGGCCTCGATCATGGCTTTGGAGTACTTGTAGTCCGGCAGGCTGCCCGCGACGCGGCCGTACAGGTCGTTCAATTCAGGGCCGATCTTGTGCTTGGCGCCTTCGCCTACCGCATGGCACGAGCCGCAGCGCTTGAACACGTTAGCGCCGGCATCGACGTCCTGGGCATTGGCCGGGGCAACCGCAAGCGCCGACACGACCAGACCAAGAGTCACAAACTTCATCGCAAGGTTCTCCTAACGCACCGGCTTTCGCATTCCGGCATACATCGATGGCAAATCCATGTTTGAGGGAAGCGTTGCGAGTCAATCGACGGACGGGGTGACGGCCTGTCGCATGCGACTTGCCGTCGCTCGTCCCGCAATTTTCGTGGCACGGTCCTTGCTTAACCCTTCGTTCATGCTTCCGCCGGGCCGCTTCAATGCGCCTTGCGCAGCCTCCGGATGCCCAGGAAGACCAGCAGGATCACGACGGGCGCGGCAAGCCCGAGCATCACCCCCTTGGGGTAGGGAAGCACGTCGTGCATCCCCTCGAACACGTAGCCGAGGATTCCCAGCGCGTAGTACGAAATCGCGATGATCGAGAGCCCTTCGACCGTCAGCTGCAGCTTGAACTGGCTGCTGGCGGTCCGGGAAATCGTGTCGAGCACCGACTGGTTCTGGCTCTGGATCGACAGCGAGATGCGGGCGTCTAGCAGTTCGATCGAGCGCTGCACCTTCTCGGTCAGCGCCAGCAGCCGCTTCTCGGTGGCCCGGCAGGTGGCGAGGGCCGGCTGCGCCCGGTTGTTGATAAACCGCTGGATCGTGGTGAACTCCCCGATCGCCTGTTCCCGCAGCCGGGTCAGCCGCTCCGCCAGCACCTCGCCATAGGCCTGTGTGGCGGCGAAGCGGAAGCTCGTCTCCTCCACGGTGCGGCCGACTTCGCTCGAGAGCTGGTGCAGTCCGGCGAGCATCGTCTGGTGGTCGGCCAGCGTTTCTCCCTGCCCGATCGTCTGCATGATCGCCGCGAGCCGCCGTTCATAGCTCGCCACCTGCCCGCCCATCTCGCGCGCCAGCGGCAGCCCGATCAGCGCCATGGTCCGGTATGTCTCGATCTCGAGCAACCGCCGCACCAGCACGCCCTGCCGGAGCGCCCCCATCTGTCTGGCGGCCACCTCGAAGCGGGTGAAGCCGTCGGCATCGAGGTAGAAGTCCGTCGCCACCTCCGCCGCGCCGTCGAAAATGCTGGAATAGCAAAGGCTCAGCGGGTTGAAGCCCTCGAGCGCCGCGGGGGCGATCGCATCGGTCAGCATCAGGTCGATGCGCGTGGCGAACACCAGCAGCAACTGCTCGTGGTATTCGAGCCCGACGCCCTCTGGCCGGCCTTCCCAGTCGTCCACCGGCGCCGTCCAGGTGAAGGTCGCGAACTCGTTGTGCAGCTCCCAGGTCACATGGTGGCCGTTGCGCTCGAACTCGAGCTGCCGCGCCCAGGCCGGTCCCTCCGTCGTGGCGCCCGCAATCCCTGCCATCTTCGCGTGGACCGCGCGCAGGTCGGCTCCGCCGTCGGCGCTCATGAAGGCGAGCCGCCTGATCCTGAGCGGCGCCGTCAGCGGCGGCACCGGCCGCGCATGCGTCTCCGCGTCGATCAGCCGGCGATAGCCGTGCTCGTTCCATCCGCGTTCGCTCATTCAAGTGTCGCCTTCCAGTCGTGACCCGCGGGCGACACTCCGCTTGTCCTCGGGTGTGCACAATCGCCTCTTTTGTCGCGCTCGGGTTCTTCGGCAATGGGAAATCCTATTGGATTAATTGGCAGAGACGATCTGGGTCGCTGCTAGCGGTAGGCCGGGCCGCAAGGAGGATGACGGTTTGGTTGACGTGAAGGCCGCGGTGATCGGGCCGCCGAGTGAGATTCGTGACTATGCGCCCGTTCTGCGCTGGCTGATCATCAACTGCCTGGTCGTCCTGGCTCTGGTCACGCTGTGGCAGTTCGGCTTCCTGCAGGCGGTGCTGGAGTCCGACCATACCCGCGTCTCCCTGCTGATCTTCGCGCTGTTTGCGCTCACCACCATCCATTGCCTGATGCAGGTTTCCGCCGTTTCCCGCGAGCTGGTCGCCGCGCGAAAGGCCCGCGCCACCATCGAGGCCAACCCGGGCACCGGCTTCCGCATTGCCGGCAACCGCATCATTACCGGCAACGGCACCGCGCTGGAGCCCGGCGTCTTCACCACGCACGTGCGCAACCTGATCACCAAGGCCGAGCTCGGCGCGCCGGGACGCCTCGACCAGACGCTGCTGCTCCGCGCCGTCGCCGACAAGCTGCGCTCGCGTGAAAAGCTCGGCCTCTTCGTCTCCGAGGGCCTGCTTCGCCTGGCGCTGCTCGGCACCGCCATCGGCTTCATCCTGATGCTGATCCCGATCGCCGGGCTCTCCTCCTTCGACGCCGAGACCCTGCGTGGCGCCCTTGCCGGCATGACCGGCGGCATGGCCGTGGCGCTGAACGTCACCGTCTCCGGCATCGCCGCGGCGCTGGTGCTGA
>JAEYTN010000325.1 GCA_023433985.1 Pseudomonadota bacterium
TGCGGCTCAAGGCGCTCGCCATGCCCTCCAACCCGCAGTGGCAGACACCGGCCGGGATCGCGCTCGTGGGTCCGCGCTACTTCGGCTACGACGCCGACTACCGCAACTACTTCGCCCGCTAGCGAACGCCCAGCGTCGCGAGGGCTTCGAGCAGCCCGGCCTCGTTGCAGGGGCCGTGCGTGCTGCGCTCGATGAACTCGGGCGTCAGCAGCATGCGGCGCGGGCGGGCGTCGGGCGCGGCACGCTGCATGCGCCATTGGAGCAGCTCGACCGCGGCCGCGCCGATCTCCTGCATCGGCTGGCGCACGGTGGTCATCTTGAGCCCCAGCTGCGAGGCGGTGTGGGAATCATTGGAGCCGATGACCGAGACGTGCTGCGGCACCTTGAGGCCAAGCTCGAGCAGGCCCCAGGCGAGGGTGATGCCGACGAAATCGGTAGCGCCCGCGAAGGCGGTGGGCGGATGCTCGCCCGAGAGCGCGGCGATCACCGTGCTCTTGGCGTCGCCGGATGGATCGAAGGGGAAGGGGGGCAGCACGGTGCCGCCATGCACCCGCATCGCCTCGATCAGGCCGGCCTGGCGCAGGTTGCGGCCTTCGTCCTCGGGCGCGTCGGTGAAGAAACCGATGCGGCGGTGGCCGAGTTTGCCGAGCGCATCGCCGACGACGTAGCCGGCGTCGAAGTTGGCCGACTGGACGGAATCGATCAGCTCCATCGGCCGGGGATGGCCGATCAGCACCTTGGGCAGCGGCAGCTGCATGAAGGGTTCGACCACGCCGCGTGAACGGCGGCCGGCGAGGATGAGGCCGCCGACCTTGTCGTCGAGGATTTCGGGGCCGCGATCGCTCAGCACATCGACGGCGAGCTTGAAGCCGGTGGCGCGGGCGGCGGCTTCGGCACCGCTGATCACCTCGACCCAGAAGCTCGAGTTCATGGCATCGGCGCGCGGGATGACCAGGTGAACCACGGCATTGTCCGGGACGGGCCCGGCCGTTGCCGCATGGTTGTAACCGAGCTCGCGGGCGGCGTTCAGCACCGCCTGCCGAGTCGCCTCGCTGACGCCGGGGCGGCCCGAGAGGGCGCGCGACACCGAGAATTTCGAGAGCTTCAACTCCTCCGAGAGGACGTCGAGGGTGATCTTGCGCGCCATGGCCGCTCCGTTGCTTGACGCGCCCTTAGCGCGAGGCGGGGCGACGTACAAGCATCATACGCAACATCAGCCGCAACATCGCAACATTGTTGCGTCAAAAAAGCGCAAATAGATTGAGTTTTGGCGTTGCGCCCCGTGCGATGAGTCCCGTACGGTGCCTCCATCGGAGCTGCCGCAGAGCAGCGGTAATCTGGAGGAACGGGGGCCATGTCGGAACCCTTGCGCATCTTGCTCACTGGCGAGATCGACGCCGCGCGGCTGGCGGAGCTCAAGGCCATTGCGCCTGACGCGGACATCACCTTCTTCGACAAGCAGGACGCGATGGAGGCGGCGGTCGAAGATGCCGACATCGTCGCCGGTCAGCTCTCGAAGGGCGCGCTGGCGCGGGCGAACAAGCTCAAGTGGGTGCATAGCTGGGCGGCCGGGCCGAACACGCAGCTCTACCCGGAATTCGTCAGCAACCCGGTGGTGCTGACCTGCTCGAAGGGCAACGGCGCCATTCCGCTGGCCGAGCACGCCATGATGCTCATGATGATGCTGAACCGGAACGCCTATCGCTGGATCGAAGGGCACCGGAACCACAAGTGGGACGCGTTCTTCCACGGTGAACTCAACGGCAAGACCGTCGGCATCATCGGGGCAGGGTACTCGGGCGTGGACCTGGCGCTGAAGGCCAAGGCGTTCCACATGACGGTGCTGGGCCTGCGCCGCAACGCGCGGCCGACGCCGAATTTCGACGAGATGTTCAGCCGCGACCGACTGCACGAGTTCCTCGGCCGCTCCGACTTCGTGGTGGTGACGGCGCCCAAGACGCCGGAAACCACGGACATGCTCGGCGAGGCCGAGTTCAAGGCGATGAAGAAGACCGCCTTCTATGTGTGCTTCTCGCGCGGCGGCGTCGCCAATGACGAGGCACTCTACAAGGCCATCACCGAGGGCTGGATCGCGGGCGCCGGGCTCGATGCGCACGGGGTCGAGCCGCTGCCGGCGGACAGCCCGTTCTGGGACGCGCCCAACACCATCATCACGCCGCACAACGGAGCGACGACGCTCGAGACCAAGGCGCGCGGCTACCGCATCTTCGCGGACAATCTCGCCCGCTACGTGAAGGGCGAGCCACTCATCAACATCGTCGACAAGCAGCTGGGTTACTGAGAATGGTCTACGTCATCGATCAACAGGCCGAGCATGCGTGCGAGCGGCTGGCGGTCGCCTCCTACAGCCTGATGGATCAGGGCCGCTACGAGGAGACGGCGGCGCTGTTCACCGAGGATGCGACCTGGGTGCGCGGTGGCAAGCCGGTGGAGGGCCGCGCCGGCATCCTCGCCTCGCTGAACCAGCGGCCGACGACGGATATCTCGCGGCACCTCGTCACCAATGTGCTGGTGAGCCTCACCTCGGCCGACGAGGCGACCGCGACGGCCTGCTTCGTGCCGCTGCGCGGGGTGAAGCGCGAGGACGGCACGGTGGCGATGCCGCCGATCACCAACGTGGGCGACCTGAGCTTCCGCTTCCGCCGCGAGGCGGACGGCTGGCGCATTGCGCACCTGAAACCGACGATGATTTTCAAGCCCTGAGCCGCACAGAGCGCGCCAAGCGCCAGCGGGGAGGGGAACAGGAGGAGGGACGGAACGTGAGGATTTCGAGGGGTGCCTTAAGGCCTGCCGCGTTGGGCCTGTTGGTGAGTTTCCTGGCCATTTCGCAGGCGCTGGCGTTCAACCAGGCGCCGGCGCTGCAGGCCGACGTCGACAGCGGCAAGCTGCCGCCTGTCGACCAGCGATTGCCGGCCGCGCCGCTGGTGCTGACGCCGCTCAACGAGGTCGGCACCTATGGCGGCGAGATGCGTACCGACCTGCTCGGCGGTACCGACCGCGGCTACGGCTGGCTCAACCGTATCCTCGGCTACGAGCCGCTGGTGCGCTTTGCGCCCGAGGGCGGCACGGTGGTGCCGAACATCGCGGAATCCTGGGAAGCGAGCGCAGACTCGACGCAGTTCACCTTCAAGCTCCGGCAGGGGATGAAGTGGAGTGACGGCGCGCCCGTGACTGCGGACGACCTGGTGTTCTGGTTCGAGGACATGGCGCTCAACGAGGAGCTGTTCCCTGGCGGTCCGGGCGGCCACATGATGAATGGCGGCGAGCCGGCCAAGCTCGAGAAGATCGACGACTTCACGGTGCGGTTCACGTTCGCCAAGCCATATGGCCTGTTCCTGCAGCAGATGGCATCGGGCAACAACCTGCCGACAATTGCGCCCAGGCACTACGCCGAGAAGTTCCACCCAAAGTACAATGCGGAGGGGATCGACGCCGAGATCAAGGCGGCGGGCGTTACCTCGTGGGTGGACCTGTTTACGCAGAAGGTAGGCGGGCCTACGGGCAGCAACTTCGCGCAATGGTTGAACCCGGAACTGCCGACGCTCAACGCCTGGACAGTGACGCAGCCCTATGACGGCTCGAGCTCGCAGGTGGTGGCCAAGCGCAACCCCTTCTACTGGAAGGTCGACACGGCCGAGAACCAGCTGCCCTATCTCGACCAGGTGGTGCTGCCCATCGTGGGCGATCCCGAAGTGCTGAAGCTGATGGTGATGAACGGGCAGGTCGACTTCGTCTACCGGCCGCAGAATTTCGGCATCGCGGACAAGCCGATCCTGTTCGAGAACCAGGAAGCGGGGAAGTACCACTTCATCGACCTCAGCGCCGACGTTTCGGCAGCGCATGCCGTGCACCTCAACCTGACGGTGCAGGACCCGGTGAAGAATGCGCTGTTCACCGACAAGAACTTCCGTATCGCGCTCAGCCACGCGATCAACCGGCCCGAACTCATCGACATCATCTATGTGGGGCAGGGCGAGCCGTTCCAGGTGGCGCCGCGGCCGGAGTCGCAGTTCTTCGACGAGGCCTTTGCGCACCAGTACACGGAGTACGATCCGGACCTCGCCAACCAGATGCTGGACGAGCTGGGGCTCACCCAGCGCGACGGTAACGGCATCCGCCTGATGAGCGACGGCAACCCGCTGACGATCCGGGTCGACGTGCGGACCGACACGACCCAGCAGATCGACAGCCTCGAGCTGATGCAGGGCTACTGGAAGGCTGTGGGGGTCGACCTGCAGGTCAACGTGATCGACTCGGCGCTCTATCGCGAGCGGCAGGTGGCGAACCTGCACGAGGCGATGTCGAACGTGGGTGCCGGCGGGCTCAACGAACTGCTCAATCCGCGCCTCTACGTGCCGATCAACGACAACGCGCTTTACGGTGTGCCGTGGTCATACTGGTACAACGGGGACGAACGCGGCATCGAGCCGCCGGCCGAGACCAAGCGGCAGCTGGAGCTGTACGACGAGGCCCTGGCGACGGCGGAGCCGGAGAAGCAGGCTGAGCTCTTCAAGCAGGTGATCGCGATCGCCAGGGACGAGTTCCGCAGCTTCGGCATCTCGCTGCTCACCGGTACCTACTCGATCGCCACCGACCGGATGGGCAACGTGCCGACCACGATGATCGACTCGGCGATCTACCCGACGCCGGCGCCGCTCAACCTCTCCACCTGGTACGTCAAGCAATAGCCTGAGCCTTG
>JAEYTN010000337.1 GCA_023433985.1 Pseudomonadota bacterium
CCAGCACCACGATGATGCCGACGATGCCCAGCCCACCACCGGCGCTGCTGCGGCCACCGGGGATTCGCAGTCCGCCGCCCGGCAGCCCGAAGCCGCCGCCGCGGCCGAAACCGCCGCCCATCCGGCCGCCCTGGCTCCGGCGATCCTCGATATTCGAACTGCGCTCACGGCCCTGCCACTTCATCGACGCTCTCCTTGAACGCTCCCGGAAAGCTGTGGGCTTTCGGAGAGCGCGACCACTCCAGACTCTGGCGCTCGAGCTTACCGTCCCGGCGTCGCTGCCGCAAATTGACCGGTGGCCGGTTCCGGCGCACTGTCACATTCGCCGTGTCATCGCAGCGTCACTCAGGCACGGCATCTGAGGCCACCATCGCCTTGGCAGTAACAGCGCTGCGCACGCGCTCGTTCCCGAGCGACGGTGCTTTCTCGATGTGGGAGACGTCAATGAACTACTCAATTTCCCGTCGTGCCTTCCTCGCCGGCTCCGCCACTCTGGGCGCTGCCGTCGTCATGCATCCGTTCGCCGTCAAGGCCGCAGCCGGCCAGGCGCACCTGCGCCTCATGGAAACCACCGATCTCCACGTGGCCGTCTTCCCCTACGACTACTACGCCGATGCTCCCAACGACACGCTCGGCCTCGCCCGCACCGCCGCCATCATCGAGGGAATCCGCGCCGAGGCCGGCAATTCGATCCTCGTCGACAATGGCGACGTCATCCAGGGCAACCCGATGGGCGATTACATCGCCTACGAAAAGGGCCTCACCAACGAGCCGCACCCCATCATCGCCGCCATGAACACGCTCGGGTACGAGGCCGGCACGCTGGGCAACCACGAGTTCAACTACGGCCTCGAGTTCCTCGATGCCGCCATTGCCGCCGCCAACTTCCCCGTCGTTTCCGCCAACCTGGTCAAGGGCGAACTCGGCGCCGATCCCCTCAGCGACACCACCTACATCGCCCCCTACAAGATCATCGAGAAGGAAATCGTCGACGGCGCGGGCGAAAAGAGCACCATCAAGCTCGGCTTCATCGGCTTCGTGCCGCCGCAGATCATGACGTGGGACGCCACCCACCTCACCGGCAAGGTCAACACCCGCGACATCGTCGAGACCGCCAAGGCATACGTGCCGAAGATTCGCGAGGAAGGCGCCGACCTCGTCATCGCCCTTTCCCACTCCGGTATCGCGCCCGAGCTCGGCATCGGCGAGAACGCCTCGCTCCAGCTCGCCGCCGTCGACGGCATCGACGTCGTGTTCACCGGGCACCAGCACCTCGTCTTCCCGAACTCCAAGGATTTCGAGGGCATCGAGGGCGCCGACCTCGAAAAGGGCACGCTTTCCGGCAAGCCCGCCGTCATGGCCGGCTTCTGGGGTTCGCATATGGGCCTCATCGACCTGCTGCTGGAGAAATCCGAGGACGGCAAGTGGTCGGTCGTCTCCCACACCTCGGAGGCCCGCCCGATTTCCGAGCGCGTCGACGGCAAGGTGCAGGCGCTGGTCGAAAGCGTCCCCACCGTACTCGCCGCGGCGCAGGACGATCACGACGAAACGCTCGCCTATGTCCGCCGCGCCGTCGGCGAGACGGCCGCCCCGCTCCACTCCTACTTCGCGCTCGTCGCCGACGATCCGTCGGTGCAGATCGTGAACATCGCCCAGAAGTGGTACCTCGAGAAGATGCAGAAGGGCACCGAGTGGGACGGCCTGCCGATCCTCTCCGCCGCTGCCCCGTTCAAGGCCGGCGGCCGCGGCGGCCCGGACTACTACACCGACGTGCCCGTCGGCCCGGTGGCCATCAAGAACGTCGCCGACCTCTACCTCTACCCCAACACCATCCAGGCCGTGGTGATCACCGGCCAGGACGTGCAGAACTGGCTCGATCGCGCCGCCGGCATCTTCAACCAGGTTGAGCCCGGCGCCGTCGATGCGCCCCTGATCAACAACGACTTCCCGTCCTACAACTACGACGTCATCGATGGCGTTACCTACAAGATCGATCTCACCAAGCCTTCGAAATACGGCCCCAAGGGCGAGGACCTCGGCATAGCCGAGAGCCGCATCGTCGATCTCATGTATGACGGCAAGCCGATCGACCTGGCGCAGAAATTCGTCGTCGCAACGAACAACTACCGCGCCGGCGGCGGTGGCTCGTTCCCGGGCCTTGGCGCCGACAAGATCGTCTTCAAGGGTCCCGACACCAACCGCGACCTGATCGTGCGCTACATCGTCGAGCAGGGCACCATCCAGCCTGCGGCCGACAGCAACTGGTCGCTCGCCCCGATCGGCGCCACCGTGCTGTTCGAGACCGGCCCGAAGGGCGCCGAGCACCTCGAGGACGTCACGGCGGTCAAGATCGAGGCCACCGGCGAAACCAGCGAGGCCGGCTTCGGCATCTACCGCATCACGCTCTGATCCGGTCGCAAGAGCGGCAGCACTGCTGCCGCTCTTGACTTGCCCGTCCGTGGGGCGAACGCTCCGGCCGTTTGGCTATCTGCAACGGGCGAGAGATTCGATGGGCGCCACCCCACAAATGGAAGTCCTCCTCAAGGAGGCCGATATCACCGTCAACGGTTCCCGCCCCTGGGATCCGCAGATCCACTCCCAGGAGTTCTGGACCCGCCTCTACGCCCAGGGCACGCTGGGTCTTGGCGAGGCCTACATGGATGGCCTGTGGGACGTTGGCGACATGGCCGAGTTCTTCCACAAAGTCCTCACCTCGAAAGTCCCTGAGGGCATCAAGCCAACCGCCAACCTGCTCTGGCAGATCGCTCAGGCGAAGCTGTTCAACATGCAGGACATCGCCCGCTCCAGGCGCGTCGCCAACATGCACTACAACGAGACCGAGGCGTACAAGGCGTCTCTCGATGCCCGGATGACCGGCTCCTGCGGCTACTGGCCCGCAGGCGTCGACAACCTCGACGCCGCGCAGGAGGCCAAGCTCGACCTCGTCTGCCGCAAGATCGGCCTGCAACCGGGCCAGCTCGTCTGGGACATCGGCTGCGGCTGGGGCGCCTTCATGGGCTTCGCCGCCGAGAAGTATGGCGCCCGCTGCGTCGGCGTCACCGTCTCGCCCGACCAGGCCGCCTATGGCCGCGAGCGCTACAAGCACCTGCCCATCGAGTTCCGCGTGCAGGACTACCGCGAGTTCGATGGCAAGTCCGACCACGTCGTCTCGATGGGCATGTTCGAGCATGTCGGACACAAGAACTACCGCGCCTATTTCGAGAAGGCGCGTTCGGTCATCAAGGACGACGGCCTGTTCATGATGCACACCATCGGTTCCCAGTGGTCGACGGAGACCATCGAGGCCTGGCTCGAAAAGTACATCTTCCCCGGCGGCGTCATCCCCTCGATCGCGCAGATCGGCAAGGCCATCGACGGGCTCTTCACCGTCATCGACCTGCACAATATCGGGCCGCACTACGACAAGACCCTCGTCGCCTGGTACGAGAACTTCGATGCCAAGTGGAAGAAGGACCGCACCCCCGAGGAGGAGCGCTTCTACCGCCTCTGGAAATACTACCTGCTGAGCTGCGCGGGCGGCTTCCGGGCCAAGGTCCTGCAGGTCTGGCAGTTCGTCCTCTCCACCAGGGGCGTCCCCGACGGCTACGTGACGCAGCGCTAGCCGGAGCCGGAGGGGGAACCATGCCGACCGAGCTGACTATCGCCTATGTCGGCAACGCCGACAGCCAGGACATCACCGTCGTCCGGCTGCTGGCCGATGGCGGCCTCGAGCCGGTGGCAACCACGCGCGTGCCCGGCCCCTCGATCCCCGGCCCCTCTTTGCCGCTGGCCATCGCTCCCGATCGTCGGCGGCTGATCGCCGGCATCCGTGGCGAACCCTATGCCGCCGTTGCCTTCGACATCGATCCAGGCACCGGCCGCCTGACGCTTCTCGGTTCCGGGCCGCTTGCCGACTCGATGGCCTACCTGTCGGTCGATCGCACGGGCCGCTACCTGCTCAGCGCCTCCTATGGTGGCAGCCGGGTTGCCGTGAACCGGATCGGCTCCGACGGCATCGTCGCACCGGCGCAGCAGGTCATCGCCACCGAGCCGAAGGCGCACGCCATCCTCGTCGACCCCACCAACCGCTACGTGCTGCACACCAGCCTCGGCGGCGACCTCATCCACCAGCAGCACTTCGACGCCGCGACCGGCCGGCTCACCCCGAACACGCCCTACACCGCACCCGTCGCCGCCGGCAGCGGCCCGCGCCACCTCGTCTTCTCGCCGGATGGGCGTTTCGTCTACGTCCTCGGGGAGCTGGACGCCGCCGTCCACGTCCTGCCCTGGGATGCCTCGAGCGGCACCCTCGGCCCGGCCATCCAGGTGGCGAGCGCACTGCCCTCGGGGCACGAGGGCCGTGTCTGGGCCGCCGACATCCACCTTAGCCCCGACGGCAGCTTCCTCTACGCCACCGAACGCGCCAGCAGCACCATCGCCGGCTTCCGCGTCGACCGCGCCACTGGCCAGCTGACGCCGCTCGGCTCCACCGCGACCGAAACCCAGCCCCGCGGCTTCGCGGTCGATCCCACTGGCCGCTACCTCCTCGCTGTCGGCCAGCTCTCGCACCAGATGACCAGCTACGCGATCGACGGGGCCACCGGCACCCTGACCTCCCTCGCGCAGCTTCCCGTCGGCCCGAACCCCAACTGGGTGGAGATCATCGCGCTCCCCTAGCCCCTCGTTGACACCCGCCGAGGCACGGGTAGCCTCTGCGCCAAATCAACCGGACGGTCCCCCATGCTCCGCCTCCTCGCCGCCATCGCCGCCCTGCTGTTCCTCGCCCTGCCCGCCGCCGCGCAGCAGCGCACCCAATACGTGCTGGCGATCAGCTGGCAGCCGGCCTTCTGCGAAACGGCCGAGCGGCGCCCCGAATGCACGAGCCAGACCAAAGAGCGCTTCGACGCCTCGCATTTCGCGCTTCACGGCCTCTGGCCCCAGCGCGTCGAGTACTGCGACGTCTCCCGCGACCAGCAGCTGACCGACCGCGACGGAGACTGGCGCGACCTCCCCGCTCCCGAACTCGGCAAGGCCACCGCGGCGAAGCTCCGCGAGATGATGCCCGGCACGCAGTCCGCCCTCGATCGGCACGAGTGGATCAAGCACGGCACCTGCTACGGCGAACCGGCCGAGGCCTATTTCGTTGACGCCCTCGCCATGCTCGAAGCCGTCAACGCCTCCGCCGTCCGCGATCTGTTCGTCCGCAGCATCGGCAAGGAGCTGACCCAGAAGCAGGTCCGCGACGCCTTCGACATCGCCTTCGGCCGCGGCGCCGGCCAGCGCGTCCGCCTCGCCTGCGAGCGCGACGGCAACCGCCGCATCATCACCGAGCTCACCATCGGCCTCACCGGCGAGATCACCGCCTCCGCCGACTACAAGCGCCTCACCATGGCCGCCCGCCCCACCAATGGCGGCTGCGACAGCGGTATCGTCGACGCGGTAGGCCTCCAGTAGCGCCCTCACCCTTCCTTAACCCAACCCCTTCACCGCACCGCAACGCCGCTCCGCCTATGACGTTTCTGCCGTCATATCGGAGCCACCAATGTCCACCGACCACGCCCTCGCCATTTCGGGCCTCAGGAAGAGCTTCGACCGCCCGGTGGTCATCGACCTCGAGCTCAAGGTGAAGGCCGGCGAGTTCTACGCCCTGCTTGGCCCCAACGGCGCCGGCAAGACCACCATCCTCCGCATGGTCGCGGGCCTCCTGAAGCCCGACGCCGGCAGCATCTCCGTCTACGGCATCGACGCCCAGCGCGACCCGGTCGCCGCCAAGCAGATCGTCGCCTGGGTCTCCGACGAGCCCATGGTCTATGACCGCCTGACCCCGCTCGAGTATCTCGAGTTCGTCGCCGGCCTCTGGCGCATCGACGCCCGCGAGGCCGAGCGCCACTCCAACGAGCTTGTCGACTGGCTCGGCCTCCGCCCCCACGCCAACGAGCGCTGCGGCGGCTTCTCCAAGGGCATGCTGCAGAAGGTCGCCCTGGCCGGTGCCCTCGTGCACGACCCGCGCCTCATCATCCTCGACGAGCCGCTGACCGGCCTCGATGCCGGCTCCGCCCGGCAGGTGAAGGACGTGCTGAAGCAGAAGGTGGCCGAGGGCGTCACCGTCATCATGACCACCCACATCCTCGAGGTGGCCGAGCGCATGGCCGAGCGGATCGGCGTCATCAATCACGGCCGCCTCGCCGCCGAGGGCACCCTCGCCGAACTCCGCGCCCGCATCGGCCGCGAAACCACGCTCGAGGAAATCTTCCTCGATCTCGTCGCCCAGAAGGAAGCCGATATCGCTACGGACGCCGCCGCATGAGCTTCGCGCCCGCTACCCTGCCCTGGTTCGCCGCGCACGAGTTCCGCATCGCCTGGCGCGATTGGCTGGCCATGACCACCGGCGGCAAGCGCGTCCGCGGCATCGTCCTGTTCGCCGTGCTCGCCCTGTTCTACCTGGGGCTGCATTTCCTCGCCAATGCGCTGATGGGTACGTGGATCCGCTCCGGCATCGGCCCCGACAAGGAAACGCTGGTGCTCGTCACCGGCACCGGCTTCCTGTTCTGGACCGTCATGCTCTCCCAGGCGCTGGAATCGGTTACCCGCGCCTACTACTCCCGCTCCGACCTAGACCTCATTCTCAGCTCTCCCGCGCCCTCCGAACGGGTATTCGCCGTCCGCACCGGCGCCGCCGCCTTCGGCACCATCGTCCTCGCCTGCCTGCTCGCGAGCCCGATGATCAACGTGCTGGTCGCCTACGAGGGCCCGAAATGGCTCAGCGCGTATGGCGTGCTCGCCGGCTTCGGCGCCATCGCCGCCGCGATCTCCGTGCTGGTTACCGTCGGCCTCTTCCGCACCATCGGCCCCGCCCGTACCCGCCTCGTCGCGCAGATCATCGCCGGCATCGTGGGCGCCGGCTTCGTCATCGGCATCCAGGCCGTGGCGATCCTCTCGTTCGGCAACATGAACCGCTTCGACGTGCTGCAGTCGCCCGAGTTGGTCGCCGCCATGCCCGACCCTGCCAATATCGTATGGCTCCCGGCCCGCGGCGCCATGGGCGATCTTCTCGACATGGTGCTGATCGTCGTCTTCGGCCTTTACGCACTGTGGCTGGTGATCCGCGTCACCTCGCGCAGCTTCTCCACCTACGCCATTGCGGCAGCCGGCGTCTCCGCCGCCCGCGTCCAGCAGTCGGCGAGTACCCGCCCGTTCCGCAAGGCGAGCCAGCGCCACGCCCTGCGGGTCAAGGAATGGAAGCTGCTCCGTCGCGATCCGTGGCTGCTCAGCCAGTCGCTGATGCAGATCCTCTACCTCTTCCCGCCCGCCCTCTTCCTCTGGGTCAGCTACGGCCAGTCGGCCGGTACCTACGTCGTGGTGATCCCGGTCATCGTCATGGCCGCCGGACAGCTCGCGGGCGGCCTCGCCTGGCTCGCCATTTCCGGCGAGGATGCGCACGATCTCGTCGTTACCGCCCCGATCCATCCGCGCGCGGTGCTCATCGCCAAGATCGAAGCCGTGCTCGTCGCCATCGGCGTCATCTTTGCGCCGGTGCTGGCGCTGGTCTGGATCGCCTCGTGGGACCTCGCCTGGGTCACCGCCATCTTCGTCGCGGTCTCCGCCAGTTCCGCCACCGCCATCCAGCTCTGGTTCCGCACCCCGATGCGGCGCGCCATGTTCCGCCGCCGCCAGGTCGCGAGCCGCGCCGCCACCATCTCCGAGGCGC
>JAEYTN010000476.1 GCA_023433985.1 Pseudomonadota bacterium
GTCGACGACCGGGAACTGATCAGCCGCTCACGTAGCACGGCGTGCCCCCTCCCTGACGTCCTGGTCCGACAAACCATCTACCCCGTGCGCCCTGTGTGCCATCAGCCCCTATCATGCGACAATATGACACTCTGCAATCGTTTTCATTTGTTCGGCCTATGAGCCCCGAAAACCGGGGGCATCTTAGTCCATCGCCCCGAGCCGCATCAGCACCTCTGCCGGAATGCGATACTCGCGGATCACGTCGCGCTGGTCGCGCAGCCCGCACAGTTCGCGCTGGATGAAGTACTTCCACACCTCGCGCGCCGCTTTCTTGACCAGCGTCAACCGCTCCACCCCCGGCTTGGGCGCGGCGTCGAACTCGTGCAGCGCCGCCACGGCGCTTTGCGCCAGCCGCCCATGATGCCCCAGCGCACTGGCTTTCTCGGCGACAATCTCGTTTTCGACCGGGCCGAACCCGGAGCTAAGGGCCTGCCGCAGCGCGGCAATCTCGGCGAGGCTGATCGGCATGGGCTACGGAGTTCCCCTTTTCGCAAAACAAGTTAGGTACTCATTCGCGCGCCAGCAACCTGCGCGTCGGTCAAATCTCCGCCAAGTTGTGAGGAACACGCGCTCGGGCTAGAAGCTCCTCATGCCCGCCCGCCGCGCCCGCACCACCGCAACGCTGATTGGCTTCGCCGCCGTGCTGCTCTGGTCGCTGCTCGCGTTCCTGACGGCGGCCAGCGGCACCATGCCGGCCTTCCAGCTCACTGCGATCACCTTCGCCATCGGGGGGTTGTCGCTGGTGCTGATCCGCCCCGGCTCGCTCAAGGCGATGCGACAGCCGCCAGGGGTCTGGCTGCTGGGTGTCAGCGGTCTCTTCGGCTACCACTTCGCCTACTTCTTCGCGCTGCGCAGCGCCCCACCGGTCGAGGCCGGCCTCATCAACTACCTGTGGCCGCTGCTCATCGTCGTCTTCTCGGCCTTTCTCCCCGGCGAGCGGTTGAAATGGCAGCACATCGCCGGCTGCATCCTCGCGCTGGCGGGCGCCGCCCTCGTCGTCACCAAGGGGCGCGGTCTCGCGCTTGAGGCCCAGTACCTCCCCGGCTATTTCGCCGCGCTCTGCGCCGCGCTGGTCTGGTCGAGCTACTCGGTCCTCTCGCGCCGCTTCGCTTCGGTGCCCAGCGAGGCAATCACCGGCTTCTGCCTTGCCACCGCGGTACTGGCCACGGTCTGCCACGTCCTCCTCGAGCAAACCGTATGGCCCGCCACCGCCTGGCAATGGGCCGCGGTGATTGCGTTGGGCCTCGGCCCCGTCGGCCTCGCCTTCTATGTCTGGGACATCGGCGTGAAGCAGGGTGACATCCAGGCCCTGGGCGCCGTCAGCTACGCCACCCCGCTGCTCTCCACCCTCATCCTCATCGTCACCGGCTACGCCGAGTACTCCCACCTTGTCCTCGTCGCCTGCCTGCTGATCACCACCGGGGCGATCGTGGCAGCCAGGGACCTGCTGTTCCGCCGCAAGCCCGCCCCGGCATGACAAAGGCCGGGATCGCTCCCGGCCTCCCCACGCCCGACGCCTTGTCTCAGAACAAGAACGAGGCCGTCGCCGGGTTGGCCCCGACGCGCCCCGCACTCTCGCGATCCAGCCCGGCGATCTTCGCCATGTCCTCGGCGTCGAGCTCGAAGGCGAACACGGCGAAATTCTCCACCAGCCGCTCCTTGTGCGTCGATTTGGGGATCACGATCAGTCCCTCCTGCAGGTGCCAGCGGATAATCGTCTGCGCCACCGTCTTGCCGTGCTTTTTGGCGATCGCGCTCACCGTCGCATCGTCCAGCATCCGCCCCGACCCCAGCGGACTCCAGCTCTCGATGGCGATGCGCTTCTCCTTGTGGAACGCCCGCTTGTCGCGCTGCTGGAACCGCGGATGCAGCTCGATCTGGTTTACCACCGGCGCTTCGCCGGTCTCCCCGATGATCCGCTCGAGGTGGTCCTGGTCGAAGTTGGAGACGCCGATCGACCGGATCCGCCCCTGCTCCTTCAGCTCCACCAGCGTCTTCCACGCCTCGACATACTTGTCCTGGCTCGGCACCGGCCAGTGGATCAGGAACAGATCGAGCTGCTCGATCCCAAGCTTCTTCATCGTGTCGTCGAAGGCCGCCAGCGCCTTGTCGCGGGCATGCCCGCCGTTCCTGAGCTTGGAGGTGATGTAGAGTTCGCCCCGCGGCACCCCGGCCGAGCGGATCGCTTCGCCGACGCCCTCCTCGTTCTGGTAGCCCTCGGCAGTGTCGATCGATCGGTAACCTGCGGCTATCGCATCGCGCACCACCCGCGCCGTGATCGCCGGGTCCACCTGCCACACGCCCACTCCCAGCTGCGGGATCGACGTACCATCCGAAAGCCGGATCGATGGAACTTGCGCCATTTGAGAAACCTCCAGTGTTAACGATGAGACAGCGCCCGGCCCGTCATCTGACGCTAGGTCCAACCGGTGCTGTCTGCTTGGTGGGCGCCCAAGTGGCGCCCGGATGGGAAGCGGCGCGCGGGAAGGAGGTGCACGCCTCCATCGTTTCTAGCCGATGGAAGCCCGCCCGTCACCCCGGCCGTGGCCGTCCGTCTAGTCCGCCGGAAGCACCTGGGGCGCGAACCCGGCCGCCTCCAGTTGCGGCACCAGCGTTTCGGGATCGCCCCCGATCCCCACCACCGCCCGGTCGCGCTCCGAGAGTTCCG
>JAEYTN010000124.1 GCA_023433985.1 Pseudomonadota bacterium
GGCTGGCCGACACGCCGGCATCCTTGAGCGCCTGCCGGCAGGGTTCGACCGTCTTCTGAATCAGGTCGTCCACCAGCTGCTCGAGCTTGGCGCGCGTCAGCTTCAGCGTCAGGTGCTTGGGGCCCGAGGCGTCGGCGGTGATGAAGGGCAGGTTGATCTCGGTCTGGGTCGAGCTCGACAGCTCGATCTTGGCCTTCTCCGCCGCTTCCTTCAGCCGCTGCAGCGCCAGCTTGTCGTTGCGGAGGTCGATGCCCTGGTCCTTCTTGAACTCGTCGGCCAGGTAGTCGACCATACGCATGTCGAAGTCTTCGCCGCCTAGGAACGTGTCGCCGTTCGTGGATTTCACCTCGAACACGCCGTCGCCGATCTCGAGCACGGAAATGTCGAACGTGCCGCCGCCCAGGTCATAGACCGCGATGGTGCCGGTGTTCTTCTTGTCGAGGCCGTAGGCGAGCGCCGCCGCGGTCGGCTCGTTGATGATGCGCAGCACCTCGAGCCCGGCGATCTTGCCGGCGTCCTTGGTGGCCTGCCGCTGCGAGTCGTTGAAATACGCCGGCACGGTGATCACCGCCTGCGTCACCGTCTCGCCCAGGTACGCCTCGGCGGTTTCCTTCATCTTGGTGAGGATCATCGCTGAGACTTCCGACGGCGATGACTTCTTGCCGCTCACCTCGACCCAGGCGTCGCCATTGTCGGCCTGCACGATCTTGAAGGGCACCAGGCCCTTGTCCTTGTCGACCATCGGGTCGTTGTAGCGCCGGCCGATCAGCCGCTTGACCGCGAACAGCGTCCCTTCCGGGTTCGTGACCGCCTGGCGCTTGGCCGGCTGGCCGACGAGCCGCTCGCCGTCCTTGGTGAAGGCTACCATCGAAGGCGTGGTGCGCGCGCCTTCGGCGTTCTCGATAACCTTGGGGGTCGCGCCATCCATCACGGCGACGCAGCTATTGGTCGTACCGAGGTCGATACCGATTACTTTACCCATGTCCTGCCTCTTTCCTAGCGAACCCGGATGGAACCCCGTGAGGCAGTTCCTTGACCCCGTGGCTGGGAGTCCGAGTTCCCGTTGTTGAGATTTATCCTCGATTGACCCGTCGCCGGGCCTTGAGGGCTATATAGGAGGGGGGTTTTGGGCGTGCAAGCGGCCTCTCCGGAGATTTTCCCGCCTCCGGCCGCTTGCTTCGGCGGTGCGCCGAGGCGCCCCCTCGGGCGCCGTTTCATCTCCGGTGGCGAACTTGGCGCCCTCAGGACGATGCGGCAAACAGGGTGGTGGTCCGTTTACCGCTTGTGGTCTAAAACCAGCCGTCCCGCTGTCGAGACTCCGCACCCGATGCGCCACCTGCTTGTTCTGCCGTTGATTCTTCTCCCCGGGGTCGCCCTCGGGCAGGAAGTGCCGCCGGAGGCCGAGCGCGACCTCTGGTGCGGCACCGCCTTCGAGCTGATGGTCGCCGACGAGCCCGCCGACGCCTCCGCCGAAAAGCTCGACGCCGCCCGGCCCTTCCGGGAGGGCGCCGAGCGGCTGATCCAGCGGGCGCTGCCCATCTACCTCGAGTCCGGCTTCTCCGATGCCGCGCTCGAAACTTACCGGGAAAAGCTGCACGCCAGCGTTTCGCGCGTCGTCAATGGCGGCGGCTGGGGCGATGGCGACCAGTGGCCCAGTTTCGAAGACTGCAAAGCCCTGCTCGGGCAATAGAAAGAACGCTGCATGCCGATTACTCCCCGCTCCGACGATCTCCTGCTTGTTGTCGACATGCAGTACGATTTCCTGCCCGGCGGCAGCCTTGCGGTGGCCGGCGGCGACGAGATCATCATCCCGATCAACCGCCTCGGCCGCCGCTTCGACAACGTGGTGATGACGCAGGACTGGCATCCGCGCGGCCACATCTCCTTCGCCTCGAGCCACACCGGCACCAAGCCCTTCGACGTCATCGGCCTGCCCTACGGCCCGCAGGTGCTCTGGCCCGACCATTGCGTCTGGGACACCCGCGGCGCCGAGTTCTCCGAGGATATCGAGCTGCCCCACAGCCAGCTGGTCATCCGCAAGGGCTACCACGACGTTATCGACAGCTACTCGGGCTTCGAGGAAGCCGACCGCAAGACCAAGACCGGGCTCGAGGGCTACCTGCGCGAGCGCGGCATCAAACGCGTGTTCATCGCCGGCCTCGCCACCGATTTCTGCGTCAACTGGACCGCCGTCGATGCCCGTGCCGCCGGTTTCGAGACCTACGTGATCGAGGACGCCTGCCGTGGTATCGATACGGCAGGGTCGCTGGCCCAGGCCTGGGCCGACATGAACGCAGCCGGCGTGCACCGTATCGTCGCCGGCGATATCGCCTGAGGGAACGAGGGATGCCGCGTCTGCTGCTTGCGTTGCTGCTGGGTCTTGCCGCAGTGCCGGCGCAGGGAGCCGGCACGGTGCCGCCCGAAGCCGAACGTCTGCTCTGGTGCGGCAACGCCTTCTACTGGCTCGCCGCGGACGCTTCCGACGCGGCCGACGAGAAGCAGGCCGAGCAGTTCCAGGGCTGGTCCGATCAGCTGCTCGACCGCGCCGCCACCCTGCTGGCGGCGACCGGCCTCGACGCTACCGCCACCGACGATCTCATCGAGACCTACGCCGACCGCGCGCTCGAGGAGATGGCCTCCCCCGCCGCCCCCTACGACGTCACCACCCTCTGCCCGGTGCTGGTCACGCCGTAGCAAAAAGGGCGCCGCGGCGCCCTTTCGCATCGTTCATCACCGTTTCCGTCACGCGCTCTTGTCGACGCTGCCTTCGGCCGGCTGCCCGGTTTCGCCGCCACCCTTGGCGACGCCGACCATGGCGGGCCTGAGCACGCGGTCGCCGATGGCGAAGCCCGCCTGCACCACCTGCACCACGGTGCCTTCCGGCCGCGTCGGGTCGGGGACCTCGAACATCGCCTGGTGCTTGTGCGGATCGAATTTCTGGCCCTCGGCCTCGATCGGCTTCACGCCGTGCTTGGCCAGTAGCCGTTGCATCTCGCGCTCGGTCATCTCGATGCCTTCGATCAGCGACCGCATGGTGCCGTCGGCCGTCTCCCGCGTTTCGGCGGGCAGCATCACCAGCGCGCGGCTCAGCGAATCGGTCGCCGTCAGCATGTCGCGGGCGAAGCTGGAAATGGCATAGGCGCGGGTGTCGCCGATCTCGCGCTCGGTGCGCTTGCGGAGGTTCTCCATCTCGGCCACGGTCCGCAGCAGCCGGTCGCGCAGCTCCGCGTTCTCGGCCTTCAGGGTCTCCACAGGGTCGGGCGCATCCGCCTCGGCCGTCTCGGTCTGGGCGGCTTCGGCCCTGGTCTCGGCGGCAACGGTGTCGTTTGCCGCCTCGGGCGTGGTCTTGCTATCCTCGGGCTTGCTGGTTTCGTCGTTCATCATTGGCCTGGGAATGAGTTGGCCGCCGGGGTTCGGTAGGGCGGGCGGCAGGATTGGCCCCGATATCGGACAATAGGTTGGAAGATTCAACCCCGGGTTAGGTTCCTAGCCCTTGCGGCTCATGATCGCGGAGATGACGTTGGCCGTGTAGTCGACCACCGGCACCACCCGGGCATAGTTGAGCCGGGTCGGCCCGATCACGCCCAGCACCCCCACCACCTTCTGGTTCGCGTCCTTGTAGGGCGACAGGATCACCGACGAGCCCGAGAGCGAAAACAGCTTGTTCTCCGAGCCGATGAAGATCTTCACCCCTTGCGCCTTCTCGGTGTCGCCGAGCAGGTCGATCAGCCCCTCCCGGCTTTCCAGCTCGTCGAACAGCTGGCGCACCCGGTGTATCTCCTCGGACGCCATGGTGTCGTTGATCAGGTTGGCGCGGCCGCGCACGATCACCGTCGGCGGCGCGGCGGTACCCGAATCGGCCAGCGTCGCGAGCCCCGCCTCCACCAGCTTGCGGCTCAGCTCGTCCAGTTCGTGCAGCGTCTGCTCGCGCTGCTGCTGGATCGCCTTGCGCGTTTCGGCGAGCGTCTTGCCCACCGCAAAATGCACCAGGTAGTTCGACGCCTGCGTGAGCGCGCTGGCGGTAAGCCCCGGCGGCAACGGCAGCACGCGGTTCTCCACCGTGCCGTCCTCGCCCACCAGCACCACCATCGCCCGTTCGGCGTCGAGCCGGATGAATTCGATGTGCTTGAGCACCAGGTCCGATTTCTGCGCGATCACCACGCCGGCGCCATGGCTCAGCCCGCTCAGCATCTGGCTCGCCTCGGTCAGGAGCTCCTCGACCCCGCCCGTACCCTGCGCCGGCGCATGCATCTGCTTGGCGATCTGGGCCTTCTCGTCCTCGTCGACCGCGCCCACCTCCAGCATCGCGTCGACGAAGAAGCGCAGCCCCTGCTGCGTCGGCAGCCGGCCCGCCGAGGTATGCGGCGCGGCGATCAGCCCCAGGTCCTCGAGGTCCGCCATCACATTGCGCACCGAGGCGGGGCTGAGCCCGACGCTCAGCATACGCGCGAGGTCGCGCGAGGCGACCGGGGTGCCGGTATCGAGGTAGCGCTCGACGAGCTTGCGGAAAATGTCCTGGCTGCGGCTATTGAGCACCGCGAGCACGTCTTCGGGGGCTTTCGCACGATCGGCCATATTCACCATTTAGGCGGAAAGGCGTGGGCCGCCAAGCCGGTCAACCTTGTTCCCGCCCCGCCTCAGGGTTAAGAGGCGGTTAATATCTGTGAACCCGAGTGATTTGATGCGCCCATCCGGCCGCCAGCCCGACCAAATGCGAGCCGTAACGCTTGAGCGCAACGTGGCGCCCAAGGCCGAGGGAAGCTGCCTCGTCACCTTCGGCCGTACCAAGGTGTTCGTCACGGCCTCGGTCGAAACCACGCTGCCCAGCTGGCGGCGCGGCTCCGGCCTCGGCTGGGTCACTGCCGAGTACGGCATGTTGCCGCGCGCCACCGACAGCCGCACCAAGCGCGAGGCCGCGCAGGGCAAGCAGTCGGGCCGCACCCAGGAAATCCAGCGCCTGATCGGCCGCTCGCTCCGCGCCGTGGTCGACATGCAGGCCCTGGGCGAAAACCAGATCACGATCGATTGCGACGTGCTCGAGGCCGATGGCGGCACCCGCACCGCTTCGATCACCGGCGCCTATGTCGCGCTGGTCGAGGCCATCCGCTGGCTCGAGGAGCGCAAGCTCACCAAGGGCCAGGCGCTGCGCGACTCGGTCGCTGCCATCTCCTGCGGCATCTTCCGCGGCACCCCGGTGCTCGATCTCGACTACCTCGAGGACGTCGAAGCCCACACCGACGCCAATTTCGTGCTCACCGGCTCCGGAAAATTCGTCGAGATCCAGGGCACTGCCGAGCAGGTCCCGTTCAGCCGAGAAGAACTCGACAGCCTGATGGGCCTTGCCGAAAAGGGAATTGCCGAGCTGACCGCCCTCCAGCAGGCGGCGCTCGGCTGATGGCAGGCAAGCTCACATTGCGGCGCGGCGACCGGCT
The DNA here is from genome assembly GCA_023433985.1 of Pseudomonadota bacterium. Lineage (GTDB taxonomy): Bacteria > Pseudomonadota > Alphaproteobacteria > Rhizobiales > Devosiaceae > Devosia_A. Next base: position 5,433 of record JAEYTN010000124.1, read on the forward strand.
GGTGCTGGCGACCCACAATGCGGGCAAGCTGCGCGAATTCCAGGAGCTGCTGGCCCCGTTCGGGCTCGACATCGTTTCGGCCGGCGACCTGCCCGAGCCCGACGAGACCGGCACCACCTTCGTCGAGAACGCCCGCCTCAAGGCCCGCGCTGCCGCGAACGCCACCGGCACGATCGCGCTCGCCGACGATTCCGGCCTTTCGGTCGATGCGCTGGGCGGCCAGCCCGGCGTCTACACCGCCAACTGGGCCGAGACCCCGAACGGCCGTGACTTCGGCCTCGGCATGCGCCGCGTCGAGGATGCGCTGCAGGCCACCGGCGCGCAGGGCCCCGGCGAGCGCCGCGGCGCCTTCAACTGCACCTTCTGCCTCGCCCATCCCGATGGCCGCGAGCAGTTCTATGTCGGCCGGGTCGAGGGTACCATGGTCTGGCCGCCGCGCGGCACCCAGGGCCACGGCTTCGACCCCATGTTCATGCCCGATGGCTACGACATCACCTTCGGCGAAATGCCGCCCGAGATGAAGCACTCGTGGGCGCCGGGCAAGCAGGGTCTCAGCCACCGCGCCCGTGCCTTCTCGCTTTTCGTCGACGACGTCCTGGGAGGCGGGATTGAGCACTGAGGGCCACAATTCCCACGATCCGCGCACCAACGGGCTGTTCGGCGTCTACGTCCACTGGCCGTTCTGCGCCGCCAAGTGCCCCTATTGCGACTTCAACTCGCACGTCCACCGCGGCGAGTTCGACGAGGCCGCCTATGTCGAGGCCTATGCCAGCGAGATCGCCTTCTTCGCCCGCCAGGCGCCGGGCCGCACAGTGCAGTCCATCTTCTTCGGCGGCGGCACCCCCTCGCTGATGGACCCGCGCTCGGTCGCGGGCATCCTCGACGCCATCGCGAGGCACTGGACCATCGATCCCAGGGCCGAGATTACCCTCGAGGCCAACCCGACCTCGGTCGAAGCCGATCGCTTCCGTGGCTATCGCTCCGCCGGGGTGAACCGCGTCTCGCTCGGCGTGCAGTCCCTGCGCGAAGGCCCGCTGGCCGAACTCGGCCGCCGCCACACCGTCGACGAAGCGATCGCCGCCGTCCGCCTCGCCCAGTCGATCTTCCCACGCTCGAGCTTCGACCTGATCTACGCCCGCCCCCGCCAGACCCTCGAGGATTGGCAGGACGAGCTGACCGAAGCTCTGTGGCTCGCCGAGGCCGGCCACCTGTCGCTCTACCAGCTCACCATCGAGCAGGGGACGCGCTATTACGACCTGTTCCGTGCCGGCAAGCTCAAGATGCCCGACGAGGAGCTGAGCGCCGATTTCTACGAGCTGACGCAGGAAATGACGCAGCGCGCGGGCCTCCCGGCCTACGAGATCTCCAACCACGCCCGCCCCGGGCAGGAGAGCCGGCACAACCTGATCTACTGGCGCTACGGCGAATATGCCGGCATCGGCCCCGGCGCCCACGGCCGGCTGCTCATCAACAACCAGCGCCACGCCACCGCCACCGAGAAGCTGCCCTTCGACTGGCAGAAGCGCGTGCTATCCCGCGGCCACGGCATGGTCACCGACGACGTGCTGACCTGGGAGGAGGAGGGCGACGAGCTCCTCGTCATGGGTCTCCGCCTACGCGAGGGCATCGACCCGCAGCGTTTCCACCGCATCTCCGGCCGCGCCATCTCGCAGCGCCAGATCAACGAGCTGAAGGCCATCGGCTTCGTCGAGACCCTCCCCAACGGCTTCATCCGCGTCACCGACAAGGGCTGGCCCGTGCTCGACGCGGTCGTCGCCGACCTCGCTGCCTGACATCACCTGCGATCACAGTCGGCGTCACGCGTTCAGCTGGCGTTCAGAAACCGTTCAGCTTCATGGCGGAGTCGGCCGATGAAACTGGCGGAACGACAAATAACCCAACAAAATCAAAGCACCTTCCGCCACGTCCGCGTTTCACGTGGAACAAACCGGCGTCAGAATTCGTCATATCGCTCGGCGCGAACAGACACCGCGGCTCGCCATCTCCCCTAGACACTGCCGCCGCGGGTGATCCTTCACCGCGAAGCGGGGGAGGGGGACCAGCCGCAGGCTGGTGGAGGGGGCGCTCACCCACACTACACCGCCACTCCCCGCCCCCGCCTATGCTACGATCAACGCACCGAAGCCCCGCAACAAGGAAATCCCCTGGTTTGACCCGTAAGTTCATCTTCGACAGCGATGGAGGCGTCGATGACGCGCAGGCGCTGATCATGCTCGTCGCCAACGGCAAGGTGCCCGATCTGATCACCACCGTGTTCGGCAATGTCGGCCGTGACCAGGCGACGACCAACCTGCTCGCCGTCTGCGCGCACCTGGGGGTGGAGATCCCCGTGCACGTGGGCGCCGACCGCCCGCTGGTCCAGCCGATCATCGATGCTACGCATGTGCACGGCGAGGACGGCCTGGGCGGCGCCCGCCGGCCCGAGAAGCAGGCGCTGTCGGCCTCCAACGATGGCGTGGGCGAGCTGCGCCGCGCTTTCGGCGATGCCGCGGCAAGGGGCGAACGCGTCGATATCCTGATGATCGGCCCGCTGACCAACCTGGCGCTGGCGCTGCGGCTCGAGCCGCAAATCGTCGACGGCATCGGCACCCTCACCATCATGGGCGGCAACGTCTACGGCCGCGGCAACACCACGCCGGCGGCCGAGTTCAACATCTATGCCGATCCCGAGGCGGCCCATGTGGTGCTCACGGCCGGCATCGAGACGGTCGTGGTGCCGTGGGAGACGTGCACCACCCACTTCATGGAAGGCGAGCGCGTCGACGCGCTGTTCGACAGCATCCCGCCGGGCTCCCTCAAGGATTTCTCCCACGCCCTCGTCTCGCACGCGCGCCAGAACGGCATGCGCCGCGGCAATCCGGACCGCTTCCTCTATGTCGATCCGCTGGCTGCCGCCGTGGTGCTGAACCCGTCGGTCGTCACTCGGTCCATTCACGCGTCTTCCAGTGTCGCGCTGGCGCCGGGGCTGACCCGCGGCATGACGCTGGTCGATCCCTCGGGGCGACTCGGCACGCCGAAGATCACGTTCGTCGAGGAAGTCGACATCGCCAAGGTCGATGCCCTCTACGCCCGTTCTGCCGCCCATAGGCCTGGATAGCGAGCTGCCGACGCGGGAAAGGCAGCGCCCGCAACCCAACCGCCACTCACGCGCGTTACCTCGGAACCCGTTGCCTCCGAGGTAACCCATGTCCCAACCCGACACCCGCCCCACGATCCTCATCGTCGAGGACGAATGGCTGATCGGCGAAGACCTGAAGGCCCGGCTCGAAGCGCTGGGCGCCCGCGTCATCGGCCCCGCCGGCAACTGCGCCGCCGCGCTCGAGGCGATCTGGAACGAGCGGCCCGATTTCGCCTATGTCGACACGCGCCTCGGCTCCGAAACCTGCGAACTGGTGCTTGAGGAGCTGGACCGACAGGCCATCCCAATGGTCATCGCCACCGGCCACGCCCAGCCCGACTGGCCGCCCTACCTCGACGGCCGCACGGTGATCGGCAAGCCCTACGAGCAACCGGCCCTGGAGCAATCCTACACCGGCCTCACGGCCGGCCGCCGGCAAAACAAAACCCCGGCCTCCTGGGAGACCGGGGTTTCCAAATGGTCGGAGTAGAGTGATTCGAACACTCGACCCCCTGCTCCCGAAGCAGGTGCGCTACCAGGCTGCGCTATACTCCGCCAGGTGCCATGATACCGCCTGAACGCCGGAAACTCGGGATTGTTGCCGGCAGCGGTCATCGGGTTGCGCGGCGTTATAGCGGGGAGGCCCCGGGCGTGCAAGCGCCGATATGCACGGCCACCGCGCTTGGTTGCCTCGCGTGGTGAACCGTTGTAACAACCGCGCCGTTGGGGCGTCGCCAAGTGGTAAGGCAGCGGTTTTTGGTACCGCCATTCCTAGGTTCGAATCCTAGCGCCCCAGCCAGTTTCCTTCACCGCCCAACCACCGGAATCGACCGTGTCACCGTGCGCTGCGCGCCGTCGGCCCTGCGCAGCGTTGCCGTGGCGATGAGTTCGCCCGGCCGCGCGCCCGTGTCGAACGTGGCGGAGTAGCTTTGTTCGAAGGGGTTGGTGGGGTCGGAGGCGGATGGGTCGGGTTGGAGGTCGAGCCGTAGCGGGGCGCCGCCGGGTGGGGTGATCGTGGCTTCGAGCGTAGTGGGGGCGACCGCGTCCTGCGTCGGGAGGCGCAGGTGGACCGTGAGGCGTCCGGTGGCGCCTGCCTGGTAGGCAGGCTGGTCGGTGGCGACGGCGACGCCGATCAACTGGACGGCCTGGCCCAGCGCAGTGAGGATTTCGTCGCGCGGCTTGACCGGCACGGCGGCGAGCGCCGCCTCTGCGCCCTGGCGCAGCGTCGTGAGCACAAAATCCTGCACCGAAGTGTCGTTGAGGATGGCGTCGCGAAGCTCGTGGGATAGACGACCCGGTCGCCGAGCACGGCGCTGTCGCGCAGCACGGTGCCGTCCCCGTCCCAGCTGGTGCGCACGGTGAGCTCGGCCTCGCCGGCGCCGGTCGTGAGCGCGAAATGCTCGGGTGTGCGCTGATCGACGCCGACCACCATCGCGTCCTCGATGCCGGCGGGGAGCGGGGCGTCGAACACCTTCTGCAGGGCGACCTGGCGCCGCTCGACCTCGCCGAGGTCGGGCAGCGCGGCCACCTCGACGCCGGGCCAGTTGAGGGCAGCCCAGGTCTCGGGCGAGCCGGCGACAAAGCCGCCATCGCCGGTGCAGCAGCCCTCGTAGCTGGGCATGAGCTCGAAGGTCGAAGGCCAGCTGATGATGGTGCGGCGGAAGTTCTCGACGCCACCCAGCAGGCCCGATGCGAGGCCCCAGCCGTGGCGCATCAGCTCGAACACCTGCACCGAGCCGCGCCAGGGCGAGCCGGCGGTGACCAGCCGGCCGATGCGGCCGTCTCCCGCCTGCATCGCATAAGTACGGGCGATGAGGCCACCCATGCTGTGGCCGACCACGTCGAACCGGCCGTCCGGCAGCTCGGCCTCGATGAAGCGGGAGAGCCGCTCGGCGTTATCGAGCACGCTGAGCCGCCAGTCATAGTCGAACACGAACAGCGTTTCGCCTTCGCGATAGCCGGCCTCCTCCAGGCGGTCGAGGAAGGGGCCGTAGACCTGCTGCGTCAGCACGCCGAGGAACGAGATCTCACGGATCAGCCCGCAGGGCACGATGTCCGTCTCGCCGGCGAGCGCCAGGCTGGGGAACTGGCTGAACGCATCCGTCGTGCCCCACACGACCGTCTCCGCGCCATCCGGGCCGGGGCGGCAGAGGCGCGAGCCGAGGAGCCCCGGCACGAACAGCAGCGGTCGGGTCGGGGCATCCGCCTGGGCGCCCGGAGTGGCGCCGGTGGTAAGGCTGCCGGAAGCGACGAAGGCGAGAACGACGGCGGTGGCGAGGGCTGCAACGAAACCGAAAATCTTCATTCGAACGCGGGCCGTGGAGTGACTGCGGGGCAGGCGGTTTCGCTCCCGGGCCGTGAACCGGCGCTGAACGCTGCGTTCGGGGTCTCGCCCTCAGGCGAAGCGATGGGCGGTGCCGGAAACGCCGATCGCCACCGGGCTGCCGGGGGCCGGTAACGCGCGGCTGGCGGTCTCGAAGCTCAGCGTTTCGGGGCCCGTGACGGTGACGCGGGCGTTCGGACCGACATGCTCGATGGCGACGAGGGTCCAGGGCGATGGGCCGGCGGCGATGGTCAGTTGCTCCGGCCGGAGCAGCAGTTGTGCCGGGCCGTCGGGGCCGGCTGCGGCAAGCGGGCCGAACGGCGTCGCGGCCATCCCCCCGTTCACACCGGCCTCGAGCAGGATGGCCGGCCCGAGGAACTCGGCCGTCGCCGGGTCGCGGGGGTGGAGGTAGAGCTCGCGCGGGCTGCCGGCCTGCACCAGCCTTCCCTGCCGCAGCACCACCAGCTGGTCGGCGAAGCTCATCGCCTCCTCCTGGTCGTGCGTG
>JAEYTN010000483.1 GCA_023433985.1 Pseudomonadota bacterium
GCCGAGCCCTGGATATCGCGGCCGCGGGCGGAAATGATGCCTGCGGTCACGGTGCCGCCGAGGCCGAACGGGTTGCCCACGGCCACCACCCACTCGCCGACGCGCGGCTCGGTTTCGGTCAGCTTCACGAAGGGCAGGTCGGTCTCGCCGTCGAGCTTCACCACCGCGAGGTCGGTCTTGGCATCGGTGCCGACGACCTTGCCCTCCTTCTCGGTGCCGTCGTCGAAGACAACGGTCACCTTCTCGGCGTTCTCGACCACGTGGTTGTTGGTGACGACATAGCCGTCAGCCGAGATCACGAAGCCGGAGCCTGCCGCCATGAAGCGGCGCGGCGGCTGCGCGCGGCCCTGCCCGCCCGGCGCACCCTGGCCCGGGCCGAATTCCTGGCCGAACTGGTCGAAGAAGTCCTTGAACGGATGATCGTCGGGCAGGTCGGGGAAGTTGAAGTTGAACTGGCGACCGCCGCGCTGCAGCTGCCGGTCGTTCTGCTCGGCGCCCTCGACGACGATCGAGACCACCGCGGGCTTCACGGCGTCGACGAGGTCGGCGAAGTTCGGAACGTTGGTAACGGCCGGCGCAGTGATCTGCGCGGCGGGGACAAGCTTGGCGTCCTGCTGGGCGTTGCTGGGCGCGGTGGCGGCGACGAAGGCCGAGCCACCGCCGATGCCGGCGAGGATCGCAAGCGCCGAGGCGCCGATCCAGCGACGGGCACGGGAAGAGAAAGTCGAGCGCATGTATATCTCCTTGGTCAGGCATGCATCGATGGCCAGGAGATATGAAGCGCCTCGCCTTTCTGCAGCGTGGCACGAGGCTTAAAACTTCGTAATGTTCACGGCGCCGATGTGGCGAAGCCGCTCAGGTGCCGAACACGTATTCGTCGACGAATGCGTTGCGGAACTTGCCGTCCGGGTCGTGCCGCGCCGCCAGCGCCCGGAAGTCGGCGAGCCGCGGATGGCGCGACATCAGCTCGGCGGCGGGCATCACGAACAGCTTGCCCCAATGCGGCCGCGGCGCGAACGGCGCGAGCGCGCCCTCAATCGCCGACAGCGCCGCGCCCACCCGCACCCAGTTGCGCTCCATCGAGAAATGGAAGCCGACGCTGTCCGCCCCGTTATTGGTGCTGAGCCAGAGCCCGTCGGGCGCGATGGTCCGCACTTCCGACACCACCAGCGCCGGATGCAGCTTGTCCTGCACCGCCTTCAGCGCTCGCATCGCGGCAGGCGCATCCTTTCGGGCGACGAAATACTCCGACTGATACTCGTAGCCCTCTGCCGGCAGCGCCCCGATGCGGGCATGCGGAAGGCGGTCGTACCAGGCGCCGGGGACCCCGAGCTGCCCGGTAGTGCCGTAAGGCTCCTTGCCGAGCACCGGGCTCATCTCCCCGGTCGCCGGCGCGCCGCCGAAGAAGCTGCCGCCCGGCGGGGGAGCCTCGGCGCGGTCCTTGAGCCAGGCCTGATCGACGAACTCGCTGTTCCAGTGGGTGAAGAGGCTGACCGAGTAGGCGCTGCCCATCACCGCGTCGAAATTCTCGACTACCGTCTCGAAGGGCAGGTTGCGGAACACGGTCTGGCGGATATCGAAGCGCGGCACGAGGTCGAGCGTCAGCGCCGTGACGATGCCGAGCGCGCCGAGACCCACGACCGCGCCCTCGAAATCGGCATCTCCCCGCTTCAGGTGCAACAGCTCTCCCGACGCGGTGACGAGCTCGAGCGCCGCCACCGAAGCCGCAAGGTTGCGGTTGCCGTTGCCCGAGCCGTGCGTCGCCGTCGAGACCGCGCCCACCACCGTGAAATCCGGCACCGAGGGCAGGTTGAACAGCGCCCAGCCCGCCGCGTCGAGCACCGGAGCGAGCTCGGCATAGGTCGTGCCGCCATCGATGGTGACGGTGCGCGCCGCGGCGTCGATCTCGGCGCGGCGCGGCAGCGCCCGCAGGCTCAGCAGCGCCCCGGGCGTATCGGCGATGTGGTTGAACGAGTGCCGCGCCCCGACCACCCGCACCTTGCGCTCCCGCCGCACGATTTCCCGCACCTCGGCCACGCTTGCCGGAAAATGCGTCGACAGCGCACCGAACGCGACGTGCTCGGCCCAATTGTGGCTGATGCTGTTCATGAAACTCACCCCTCGGTCGGGGCGGGATATTCATGAGGCGAGGGTGGGATGGCAAGGGCGTTCATGCGTGCCGAGCGCCCCCTCCACCACGCCTTGCGTGGTCCCCTCCCCCGATTCGCGTTGAGGATCGCCTCGACGTAGCATCCATCCGTTGTTTCAGGCGCCGAGCCCTCCATGATCCTCCACTGTGGCGAAGCCACGGGGGAGGGGGACCAGCCGAAGGCTGGTGGAGGGGGCGTCCCCCGAAGGGGTGGAGGGGGCGTCCCGCCCTCCCCTACTCCGCCTGCACCACCGCCGTGCACTGCTTCGGCAAATCCGCCAGCGTCAGCGGCGGCGCCGGCGGCTTGTCGCTCGGCTTGTACGGCTCCTCGGTGAACCACCAGGCGAGCTCGTCGCCGCAGCCGTCGCCGGCCGGGGCCGGAGCCTGGTCCTCGCACAAGGTCGCGCCGCGCGGACAGCTCAGGCGGACGTGGAAATGGTCGTCATGCCCGTACCAGGGGCGGATCTTGTTGAGGAAGCTGCGGTCGCGCCAGTTGATGTCGCACAGCGAGCGCTTGATCCCCGGCGCCACGAAGATGCGCGCCACCCCCGGCAGTTGCGCGGCGCGATAGAGCAGCAGCCGCTCGGCCTCGCCGAACTTGGCGGGGTCGACCTGCCGTGTCCCCTTCTTCAGCACCGAGATGGCCGAAATGTTCTCCCGCTCGTCGGCGCTCAGCACGTGGCTTGGCGTCGGCTCGAACCAGATATCGACGTCGAGGCCGATCTGGTGGGAGGCATGTCCGCTCTTCATCGGCCCGCCGCGAGGACCGCCCATGTCGCCGACGAGGATGCCGGCCCAGCCGTCCTGCTGCACCGAATGGGCAAGCGCGCCGATGTAGTCGACCAGTACCGGTGCGCCCCAGCGCCGGTCGCGTGACAGCCGCATCGCCTGCCAGCCCGGACCGTCCGTCGCCAGTTGCACTCCACCGGCGAGGCAGCCCCTGGCATAGCCGCCGATCGGCGCCTGCGTACCGGTGGTAGGCGTGTGGACGGCTCCGAACAGGTCGCGCGCGGGCTGGGCGAGTGCGGTCGAAATCAGCAGCAGGAGGGCGACAAGGCCCGTCCCCAGCAACCGCAGCACCGCCATGCCAGCCTCCCTACTTCCCTTCGAGCTCCTTCAGGGCCGCCGCCTCTTCGGGCGTGAGCGCCGCCGCCCCGGTTGCCACCTTCCGCTTCCGCCGCGCCGCCAGCAATACCCCGATCGCGCCGATCACCAGCACAGTGGGGCCGGCGATCCACAATAGCAGCGTGTGCGGCGCCATCACCGGGTTGAGCAGCACATATTCGCCGTACCGCGCCACGAGGAAAGCCCGCACTTCATCGTCGGTATCGCCGGCCACCAACCGCTCGCGCACGATCACGCGCAGGTCGCGCGCCAGGTCGGCCTCCGAATCGTCGATCGACTGGTTCTGGCACACGAGGCATCGAAGCCCCGCCGAGATATCGCGGGCCCGCGCCTCGAGCGCCGGGTCGGGGAGGGTTTCGTCGGGCCGCACCGCCAGCGCCGGAGCGCTGAGCGTAAACAGCAGCACGAGGGCGAGCAGCCACCTCATTGGGCCGGTGCTCCGCGCGCCTGGGCGGGACGCGGCGCGCCGACGCGCAGCCGGCGGTAGCTCAGCGACAGGAAGCCGGCGCCGGCCATCACGATGCAGCCGAGCCAGATCAGCGTCACGTAGGGCTTGTACCAGATGCGCACCACCGACTTGCCGTCGGCCTGCGGCTCGCCCAGCTGCAGGTAGAGCTGGCTGAAGCCGTAGGTGAGGATGGAGGCCTCGGTGGTGGGCGTGCCGCTCGCGACATAGACCCGGCGCTCTGCCACCGCGGTCTGGACGCCGCCACCGGGCGCGCGAACGACGAACTCGCCGGCATCGGAGGTGAAGTTCGGCCCTTCCTCGTGCCTGATCCCCTGGAAGATGATTTCGTGGCCGGCAACGGCGGCCATCTGGCCGGGTTCGATTGTCGTCACCAGCTCTTCCTGCCAAGCGCTCGCCGCGACGATGCCGATCACCGTGAGGCCGAGCCCGAAATGCGCCAGCGCCGTGGCCCACGCCGTGCGCGGCAGCCCGAACAGCCGGCGGAGCGAGGTCACCACGTCGGTGCGGAAGAACTTCGCGCGGTCGATCAGCTCGGCCAGCGCGCCGAACGATACCCAGAAGCCCAGCAACAGCCCGAGCGGCGCCAGCGACACCGAAGCGCCCGTCAGCGCGAAGCAGAGGATGGTGGCGAACAGCGTCAGCCCGGCCGCCCCCGCCAGCCGCTGCGTCACCGCAACCACGTCGCCGCGCTTCCAGCTCAGGAACGGCCCGAACGGCAGCACGATCAGCAGCGGCACCATGATGACGCCGAAGGTGAGGTTGAAGAACGGCTCGCCCACCGAGATCGTCTCGCCCACCAGCGCATCGAGCAGCAGCGGGTAGAGCGTTCCCACCAGCACCGCCGCCGTTGCCGAGGCTAGGAACAGGTTGTTGAGGATCAGCGCCCCCTCGCGGGAGATCGGGGCGAACAGGCCGCCCACCTTCAGCGCGCTGGCGCGGAAGGCGAACAGCGAGAAGGCACCGCCGATGAAGCAGGCGAGCAGCGCCAGGATCACCATGCCGCGCGTCGGGTCCGAGGCGAAGGTGTGCACCGAGGTAAGGATGCCCGAGCGCACCATGAAGGTGCCGAGCAGGCTCAGCGAGAAGGTGATGATGGAGAGGAAGATCGTCCAGATCTTCAGCGCATTGCGCTTTTCCATCACCAGCGCCGAGTGGAGCAGCGCCGTGCCCGCGAGCCAGGGCATGAAGCTGGCGTTCTCGACCGGGTCCCAGAACCACCAGCCGCCCCAGCCGAGCTCGTAGTAGGCCCAGTACGAGCCCATGGCGATGCCGAGGGTGAGGAAGCACCAGCTCACCAGCGTCCACGGCCGTACCCAGCGCGCCCAGGCGGCATCGATCTTGCCCGAGATCAGCGCCGCGATGGCGAAGCTGAAGCAGACCGAGAAGCCGACATAGCCGGTGTAGAGCAGCGGCGGGTGGATCGCGAGGCCGATGTCCTGCAGCACCGGGTTCAGGTCCATGCCCTCGAAGGGCGCTGGCACCAGCCGCAGGAACGGGTTGGAGGTGAAAAGCGTGAAGCCGGTAAAGGCGGCGGTCAGCAGGCTCTGCATCGCCAGCACCAGCGCCAGCAGGTCCTTGGGCAGGTTGCGGCCGAAGGCGGCCACGGCGGCGCCCATGATCACGAGGATCAGCACCCACAGCACCATCGAGCCTTCGTGGTTGCCCCACACGGCGGTGATCTTGAAGATCAGCGGCTGCAGCGAATGCGAATGCTCATAGGCGAGCTCGAGCGAAAAGTCCGAGGTCACGAAGGCCTGGATCAGCGCGCCGAACGCCGCGCCCACCAGCAGGAACTGCAGCAGCGCGGCCTGCTGCAGGTAGCCGGCAAACGCCTCGCGCTTCCAGAACGCCAGCCCCATCACCGCCGACACCGAGGCTATGGCGAAGGCAAGGATCAGCGCGAAATGTCCAAGCTCGATGCTCATTCGTGCTGCTCCCCAATGCGCGCCGCCATCGCCGCCGCGCCTCCTCCCCCTCGGCAGGGGAGGACAGTGGAGCTTGGCCGAAGGCCTGGCGAACCTGCTGGATCGCTGACGCGACTAGCGCCGCTATCCTCCCCCGCCAAGGGGGAGGAGGCGCCGTTGCCAAACCCGGAGCGCACCAGCACCTTCATCGTCACGTCCCGGTTGCCGCCACGGACTGCGCCAGGGTGCGCGCCGCGCAGTTGTCGTTCGCGAGCACTTCGGGCATCTGCGCCACGTCTTCGTCGCGCTGCCACTCGCCGCGTTCCTTCAGCGCCTCGACCACTTCCTTGGGCATGTAGTTCTCGTCGTGCTTGGCGAGCACGTTGGAGGCCTTGAACGAGCCGTCCGGCACCATCGCGCCCTCGACCACCACACCCTGGTTGGAGCGGAACAGGTCGGGCAACAGGCCGGTGAACGCCACCTGCATCTCCGTCGCCCCATCGGTGACGACGAAGCCGGTGGTCTCGCCCACGCGGGCGCAGGAATTGGCCTTCACCAGGCCGCCGAGCCGCACCGGGGTGCCCGCCGCGATCTGCTTTTCGAGGATCTCGCTGGGCGAATAGAAGAACACGATCTGGTCGCGCAGGGCGAAGAAGATCAGCCCTGCCGCCACTGCCAGCACGGCGCCGAGCCCACCGATGATCGCCAGGCGTTTCTGCTTACGCGTCAATTGCTTGCCACCAATCCATTATCCGCCGCGAGAACGTCGAGCTCGGTCCGCACCGCCGGGTCCGGATAAGCCTTCCGCGCCGCGTCATACGCCTGCTGCGCCGCATCCTTTTGACCCTGGACAAGCCGCGAGCGCACTAGCCGCGTCCATTCATCCACCGTGCCGCCATCCGCCGCCAGCCGCGCCGCGAGGCCGTCGACCATTGCCGCTACCGCGGGCGTATCGGCGACCGAGACGTCGCCGCTCAGCCCTGCCTCCGCCGCGGCCAGCCCCGCCTTCGCGTTGGTCAGCCACACCTCGTCGCCCTTGGCCAGGGCGATCAGCGTCTCCCAGCCGGTCTTGGCGGCCGCGAAATCGCCGCGCTGCATCGCCTCGCCCGCGAGGTAGTAGCGCGAGCGCACATGCGCCGGATCGCGCCCCGCTGCGCTCTCGAACAGCTTGAGCGGCTCGCCGGCCGCACTGCCGTTCGCCGCCATCATCAGCGCTTCGCCCAGATCGGTCTCGCGGTCGGCGGTGGGCCCGTCGAGCGCGATCACCTTGCGCAGGGCGTTCGCGGCATCGGCGAAGCGGCCCATCTGCATGTAGACCGGCGCCACCACGGCCCAGCCGCGCACGTCGTCCGGGGTCTTCCGCAACTGCGCCTCGATTCGCGCCACGGCGGTCTCGACCGTCATGTCCTGGGGCGGAATGTCGGCGCGCGCCTCGAGCGGCGCAGCCGGCACGTCGGGGCGGCCCAGCGCCGCATAGACGCCGAAGCTCAGCACCGCCGTCGCCGCCACCGCGATGCCTGTGAGCACCCGTCCCGATGCGGTGGCCTTCGCGGCCGAGGGCGATTCCCCCTTCACCCGGATCACCTCGCGCGCCAGTTCCGCCTTCGCCGCCACGGCTTCGGCGGGCTCCAGCCGGCCAAGCGCGGCGTCCGACTCGATTTCCTTGAGCTGCAGTTTGAGGTGCGCCAGTTCCGCCGGTTCCTCGGCCGCTGCCGCGTTGACCCGCCGCCCGGCGCCCGCATAGTAGAGCGCGGCGCAGGAAATGGCGGTAACGACTAGAGCAAGCAACCAAAAAAGCATGTGCAGGAATCTGCCTCGGGGGACGCGAGAGTAGCGCGCCCGATATAATGGCTTTCAGGCAGAATATGCACCGGTGCACATCAAAGTGTGCCGGGCCGATTGCCGCAGTCCGGCGAGCGAGAGCCGGACGCACCGGGGGACAATGCAGGACAACGCCTACGACCATCTGATCATCGGCTCGACGCCGCTGGCGGGGCTCACCGCGGGCCTGCTGGCGCGCGAGCACGGCAAGCGCGTCTGCCTCGTGGCCGATCCCTTCTCCGCCTTCGCGCTCGAACGGCGCTTCGACCTGACGATGGATGTGGTCACCCGCCCCGAAACGCTGGTGCTGCTGAAGCGGCTCGTGCCCGAGACGCTGAAGCTCATCGGCTCGCTGGGCAGGAACCTCACCGACAAGGTCGATCCGCTCGTCATCGCCGAGACGCAGGCGAGCGTCGCCGCACTCGGCCATTTCCAGCGCCTCGCGCAGGCGCTCGATATCGCGGTAGAGCGCATCGCCGACCGCACGATCAGCACCGGCAGCATCCTGCGGCTGCGCGGCCAGCACCTCATCGCCCATGCGCGCTTCGCTCCCGCGCTCGACGCCTGGCTCGCCGCTACCGACATCCGCCGCCTCGATCCGGTCGATACCGCGATCACGCTGCGCAAGGACGGCACCGCCCGCCTCATCGCCAACGGCGTCGAGGCCGAAGCGGCGCAGGTCCTGCTGGCTGACGACGACGCGGTGCAGGCCCATCTTTCCCCCGATTCCTGGGACCGGGCGATCGTCCGTGCACCGGGCACGGCGCTCTTGCTGCAGCCGGCCAGGCCCGCCGCCCACCCCTTCAGCCTATGGCTCGACCGTGGCGTCGCGCTGCGGCAGGAGCCGAAGGGACCGCTCGCGGCCATCGCCACCGGCCCGCGCGACACGGCGGAATCCCGCGTCGCCAGCACCACGCCCCGTTCGCTGCCGCTGCGCCGGGCCGGCGAGGCGCGCTTCGACGCCCTGTGCACCACCGACGGCGCACCGCTGTTTGCCGCCGGCCGCGGCACCAGGGCGATGCATCTCGCCGGCTTCGGCCTCACCGCCGCCTGCTTCGCCCCTGCCCTCACCCGCCAGCTCGCCAACGTGTCCACCGCCGAGGAAGCCGCATGGTTCGCGGCGCGCGGCGCAACGCGTGGCAACCTCCGCCTGAACGCCGCCGAGTTCAACGCCACCGAACGCGACGCGACCGGCTACAGCCCGGCGGAACCCGCATGAAGAACCAGCCCCACCGCCTCGCCGCGGATGCGCCCCAGGGTCTCGGCGGCGCCCTGCTCGATCGCGCCAGCCCGCTCCGCTTCCGCCTCAATGGCCGGGTCGTCGAGGGCTTCGCCGGCGACACGGTGCTCTCGGCCGCGCTCGCCAACGGCATCCATTCCGCCGGCCGCCATGCCGATGTGCCGCTCGCGCTCGACGAGAGCTTCGCGCCGCTCGTCAGCACGCGCACCAGCGGCCCGCTGCCGATGGACCGCACCCCGGCCATCGACGGGGCCGAGTTCACCACGGTCGGCATCCGCCGCGATCCGATTGCATCGCGCGGTGCGTTGGGCGCCGTCCGCCACCTGCTGGTCGGCCCCGGCCGCACGCTCAACCACCGCTACGGCGACGTTCCGCCCTCGCCCGAGCCGTGGCGCGGCACGAAGCCCGAGGAAGAGCTCGTCGCCGATTTCGCCATCGTCGGCGGCGGCGTCGCCGGCCTTGCTGCCGCGGCTGCCGCATCCGCAGCCGGGAAAAGCGCGGTGCTGGTGGAGCGCACCGCGGCGCTCGGCGGCGCGATTCGCTTCTTCGGCGCGGTCGAAAGCGAGGAGTCGCCCGAACTCGCGCTCGAAAAGCTGCTGCCGGGCCTCGATGGCAAGGTCCCCGTCACCCGCCTCACCCATGCCGAGGCCTTCGCGGTCGATGGCAACACGGTGAAGGTGCACCAGGTCGCGGCCGAAGGGACGCGGCTTCGCTCCCGCGTCATCGCCGTCACCGCCCAGACGATCATCCTCGCCACCGGCGCGCTGGAACGGCTGCCGATCTTCGCCGGCAACCGGGCGCCGGGCGTCGCCGGCGCGCTCGCCGCGCATTGGCGGGCGCAGCGCTACGGCGTCTGGCCGGGCAAGCGCACCATCGTCAACACGCCGCACGGCTACGCCTACCGCCTCGCGCTCCACGCCGCCGATGCCGGCATCGCGGTGCAGCGCATCGTCGATACCCGCGTCGGCCCGCACT
>JAEYTN010000447.1 GCA_023433985.1 Pseudomonadota bacterium
GGGTGACTAAAATTGCTGCGGCAGGGAAGCGGCGGGAAATGGCTTTCCGGGAAGGATGGGGAGGTGGAAAGCGGTTTCAGCGGGAAGGGGTCAGCGTCGCTTCCTGTCGCTCAACTCCAGCCAGACCGGGGCGTGGTCGGAGGCGTCTTCCAGCGCGCGGACGGGGCGGTCTATGCCGGCGCCCTTCAGGCGGGAGAGCAACTGGGGGGAGAGGAGGAGGTGGTCGAGGCGGAGGCCGGCGTTCCGCTCCCAGCGGTTCCGGCGGTAGTCCCAGAAGGTGTAGAGGGCCGGCTCGTCGGGGAAGATTTCGCGCAGGGCATCGGTCCAGCCCTGCGCGAGGAGTTGGGCGAACTGGGCGCGCGGCTGCGGCTGGACGAGGGCGTTGTCCCGGTAGGACGTGGTCTCGTAGATGTCGCGCGGCTCGGGGACGATGTTGTAGTCGCCGGCGAGGACGACGGGGATGTCTTCGCCGAGGAGGTCGGCAGCGTGGGCGATGAGGCGGTCATTCCAGGCGAGCTTGTACTGGAATTTCGGGCCGGGCTGCGGGTTGCCGTTGGGGGCGTAGAGGCAGGCGACGAGGATGCCCGAGACCGCGGCTTCGATGTAGCGCGCCTCGCGATCAGATTCGTCACCGGGCAGTTCGTCGCGGGTGAGGACCGGGTCGGCGCCGCGGGCGAGGATGGCGACGCCGTTCCAGGTGGATTGGCCGCGCCAGACAGCGCCGTAGCCGGCTTTCGCCAGGGCTGATTGCGGGAACTGCAGGTCGGCGGCTTTCAGTTCCTGCAGGCAGACGACGTCGGGTTCGGCGGCCTCCAGCCATTCGAGCAGCACTGGAAGACGGCGGTTTATGTTGTTGATGTTGAAGGTAGCGAGCTTCAACGGGCTCAGCCGGTGATGCGAGTCGCGAAGGCGTGGGCGCTGTCAGCCAGCGTCTGCAAGTGCTGCGCGGTGGTGAAGCCGGAGATCGCCTTGCGCGGCTTGAGGTCGTGGTCGCCGTCTTCGAGCCAAAGCAGCTCGATCTGGGGGGGCAGGTCGTAGGTCCTGACCTCGTCGGGGACGCCGAACTCGTCGCGGGTGCCTTGCACGATGAGGGTCGGCGTCCTCAGGTCCTTGAGGTGCGCGGTGCGCAACTGGGTAGGCCGACCCGGCGGATGGAAGGGGTAGCCGAGGCAGACGAGACCGGCGATGCGGCGCGCATCGTAGAGGGCGTCGGCGGCCATCGAGGCGACGCGGCCACCCATCGACTTGCCGCCGATCAACAGCGGGCCTTCGGTGGGGCCGAGATCGTCGACTGCCGCGATGAATTCGGGGATCACGGTTTCGGCCTTGGGGGGCGGCTTGCGGTGGCCGGTGCGGCGGGCTGCCATGTAGCCGAACTCGAAGCGGGCGACGCGGAAGCCGGCGGCGGCGAGGGCCCTGGCGGTGGCGTTCATGGAGGCAGAATCCATGGGCGCACCGGCACCGTGGGCGAGGAGGATCGTGAAGCGGGCGTCCTCGGAGCCATCGAAGAGGAAGTCGGTTGCCATCAGCCTGCGGACTTCCGGAGTTCAAGGTCGATATAGGCGATGCCGCGCTGCGCCTTCCTAGCCCAGTCAGAATGGTCGTCGAGTTCGAGGTAGCGGCTCCACCAGCGGCGGGCCTCGGGCAGGTCGTGGGCCTCGTATTCGAGGGTGGCGAGGTTGTAGACCGCGTCGGCGTAGCCGAGGTCGATGCCGATGGCGCTCAGCAGGTGCTCGCGGGCGGCCGCGATCCGGCCGAGGTCGCGCAGCAGGCCGGCGTAGTTGAACCACGCCTCGGCGAAGCCCGGATCGAGCTTGATGGCGCGAGCGTAGGCGAGGGCGGCCTGCTCCGGCTGCTCCAGCGCCTTGAGGCAGTTGGCGAGGTTGAAGGCGGCGACGGAATCGGTGGGGTCGATGGCGAGGCAGCGCTCGTAGAGCGTGGCGGCCTCGGCGTAGAGCTTGTTGGCTTCGAGACGCTCGGCGCGAGCGAAGTACTCCTCGGAGTGGTCGGCACCCGCGTCGAGATCGAGCAGGCGCTGGCCGTCCATCTCGGCCTCGGCCTGACCTTCCTGCACGTAGAGCCGGTCGCCGCGGTGATGCAGCGAGAGCGCGGTGAGCGAGGTGACCGGGCCGGTCCGATGGATGGAGCGGGCAATGGCACCCCAACCGGCGCCGCCGGCGACGAGGCCGGCGTACTTGCGGGCGAGGATGAGGTCGCGGAACGAGAAGGGCTCGGCGGCGTGCTCGAAGGCATCGAACAGGGCCAGCATGTCGAAGGTGCGCGCGTCGAGGCGGGACTGCTCAAGGAGCGAGGCGCGGCTGAGGCTCGAGTGCTGGGGCGGATCGAGCAGGCGGAGCCAGGTGAGGAAGCCGCGTTCGCTGAGGAGGGTGGCCTCATGCTGGCGGAGGTCGGCAAGCCTGGCCTCGATCTCGGCGTCCGGGAGGCGGTCGATCAGCTTGCGGCCGATGACGACGTGGGTGGTTTGCCGGTTGATGCCGCGACGGAGCTGGCCGCCGACGGCCTCGACGGCGCGCGCCGCGAGGCGCCGCGGGAACGCTTCGAGCGCTCCCACGATGCCGAAAATGGTGCCCGCCTTAGCCATGGTGGCGATTCTACGGGGTTAGGGGGTGATCCGCCAGCCCTGTGTGAAGGGGGGCGTTACCCCTCCTCAGCTGTGCTGGGTCGCTGCGCGACAAGCGCCTATCCTCCGCCGCCAAGGCGGAGGAGGCGCAGGGGCGCATCGCTGCGGTGCTAGGCCTTCTTGCGGGCTGCAGGCTTGGGGGCGACGGCTTCGGAGGCGGCGAGGGCGTCCTTCAGGGATACCTTCTTCGGAGCGGGCTTGTCAGCCGGTTCGGCCGCGGCCTTGGCGGTAGCCTTCTTCGGAGCGGCCTCCTTGGACTTGCTCGCCGCGGCGGGCTTGGCCTCGCCGAGGGAAGCCTTCAGCGCATCCATGAGGTTGATGACATTGCCGCGCTCCGGCGCCTGGGCGATGATCGGCTTGTGGCCCTTGAGCTTCTCGCGGATCATTTCCATGAGCGCGGTTTCGTACCGATCCTCGTACTGCTTGGGATCGAACTTGGTGACCTTCTGCTTGATCAGCGCCTCGGCGAGCTGCAGCATTTCGGGGTCCGGCTTGCCTTCGGGGATGGTGTCGAACACCTCCGAGCTGGCGCGGACTTCCGACGGATTGCGCAGGGTGTGGAGGAACATGCCGTTGTCGCGGGCACCGATGGTGACGACGCGCTCGCGGGACGACATCACCAGCCGGGCGATGGCAACCTTGCCTGAGGCGCGGAGCGCTTCTCGGAGCACGACGAAGGTTTCTTCCGCCATGGCGCCATCGGGGGCGAGGTAGTAGGGCGCGTCCTCGTAGATGGTGTCGACCTCGGACTGGTCGACGAAGGACTCGATGTTGATGGTGTGGGAGCTCTCGATGCGGACGGCTTCGAGGTCGCTGTCATCGATGATGATGTACTGCTTGTCCTCGTACTCGTAGCCCTTCACGAGGTCGGAGCGCTCGACGATGCCCAGTTCGGGATCGACCGGCTTCATGTTGATCCGGTTGTGGGTGTCCTTGTGCAGCTGGTTGAAGCGGATGCGCTCGTTGGTGCTGGTCGCCGGGTAGAGTTTCACCGGGCAGGTGACCAGGCTCAGCTTGAGGTAACCCTTCCAACTCGAACGCGGCGCCATCGACGTCTCCCAAACGCAGACACTATTTCCCAGCCCCCAATTGTGGGGGCAATTCGCAGGCGGACTCGTTAATTTCGGCCCACGGATCGCCCGACATGGTTAAGAGACCGGGAACTGAAGAGTAGTTCAAATCCTCCGGACCGTCGATGGATTCGAGATCGCGCCAATCGAGCGGAGTGGACACTGGAAGGTGGGGCTTGCCGCGCAGGGTGTAGGGCGCGGCGGCGGTGGCGCTGCGGGCGTTGCGGTGGAAATCGATGAAAATGCGACGCTTGCGGTTATCCTTGCCCATGATGGCGACGAAGGTGTCGGGGGCGGTCTTGGCGAGCAGGGTGGCGATGGTGCCGGTGGCGGCGTGTACCGCCTTCCAGCCGAGCCTGGGCTGCAGCGGGACGACGAGGTGGAGGCCCTTGCCGCCGGAGGTTTTCACGAAGGGGACGAGGCCGATGCTTTCGAGTTCGCCCTTGAGGTGGACGGCGGCCTCGACGACCTCGCGCCACTCGATGCCTTCGCCCGGATCGAGGTCGAAGACGATGCGGTCGGGCTTTTCGAGGTGGCTCAGGTGGGTGCCCCAGGTGTGGAACTCGACGCCGCCGAACTGCGGTAGCGCCAGGTAGCCGCGGGCGTCCTCAATGGTGAGGTAGGTCTTGTCCTCCTCGTCGGAGTTCTGGGTCTCGAAGACGTTGATGGTTTTTGGCATGCCCTTGAAGGCGTGGCGCTGGTAGAAGCAGTCCTTCGCGAGCCCGGTGGGGCAGCGGACCAGCGACACCGGCCGGTTGAGGATGTGCGGCAGCATGAAATCGCCGACCGCGGCGTAGTAGACGGCGATGTCGAGCTTGGTCGGGCCGCTCTTGCCGAAGAGGCGGCGGGTGGGATTGGTGATCGAGATCGAGGCGAGGTCGGCATCGGTGACGAGGCGCTTGCGCTCGGTGGTTTGCGCGGTGAGCTCGGCTTCGCGGAGGCCCATGAAGACGGCGTGGCGGAGCATGCCGTCGCCCGTGCGGTTGGAATAGTGCACGCGGGCGTGGAGGACGGGACGGACCCATTTCACCTCCTTCGGGGCGCCCTCGAGGGGGACGCCACCATCAGCGAGGGCGGCGAGGCGGGCTTCGAGGCTCCTTTGGGTGTCGCTGTCGAAGCCGGTGCCGATCTTGCCGATGTATCGGAGTTCGCCATCGACCCATTCGGCGGCGGCGAGGGCGGCGAGGCCCTCGGCAGCGGCTGAGGTGGTGTAGCCGGCGATGAGGACGTCCTCGACCTTGCGGGCCTTGGCCTTGATCCAGAGGTTGGTGCGGCCAGGGCTGGAGAGGGAATCCTCGCGCTTCGACACGATGCCTTCGAGTCCCATTTCCGAGGCGCGGGCGAAGAGGGCATCGCCGTCGCCCTCGACATGGTCGGAGTACTGGATGGCGGAACGGCCCCCGGCGACGCCGGCGATGAGCTGGCTCAGGTACTCCTTGCGCTTCTTCAGCGGGGTGCGGCGGAGGTCCCAGCCGTCGAGATAGAGGAGGTCGAAGGCGTAGAAGGTGAGTTTCGAGCCAGGGCCGGACGACAGCGCGTCTTGCAGGAGTGAAAAGTGGGAGATGCCGCGCTCGTCGAGGACGACGATCTCGCCGTCGATGATAGCGGACTTTGCCGGGAGCTGCGCGAAGGCCTGGGGGAGGAGGCCGTAGCGGTGGGTCCAGTCGAGGCCGGCGCGGGTTTGGAGACGCACCTTGCCATCTTCTAGGAAGGCGAGGGTGCGGTAGCCGTCGAACTTGATTTCGTGGAGGTAGCCGGGGCCCTTTGCTGCGCCCTTGGGCGGGACTTCGGCGGCGGTGGCGAGCTGGGGTTCGAGCGTGAGGGGCATTGGTCCCTTCACGGCGCCGGCGGCGGCGGTGGGGCGGGGCGGCTTGCGGACGGTGACCAGTTCCTCGATGCGGCGGCCGGTCTTCACGCTTTCGGGCCGGGCTTCGAGAATATCGGTTTGGGTGTCGACGGCCTGGTCGTGCTCCTTGAAGAACAGCCAGTTGTCCTTGCCGTTATCGCCGGGCTTGGGTTTGAGGCGGGCGAGCATCCAGCCGCCCTTCACCTTTTCGCCCCAGAGGCGGAACTTGAAGTCGCCGGTGCGCAGGGCTTCGTCGGGGTCGCCCATGGGGGCCCAGGTGCCGGTATCCCAGACTATCATGGGGCCGCCGCCATATTCGCCTTCGGGGATGACGCCTTCGAAGTCGATATATTCGACCGGATGATCCTCGGTGTGAACGGCGAGGCGCTTGTCGGCAGGGTTGAGCGAGGGGCCCTTCGGCACCGCCCAGCTGAGGAGGACGCCATTGTGCTCGAGGCGGAGGTCGTAGTGCGGAGCGGTGGCGGAATGGCGGTGGATGACGAAGCGCGAGCCGGACGCAGCCGGCACGGAGCCTGCCGGTTCGCTGGTCTTCGAGAAGTTCCGCTTCTTGCGGTAAGTGCCCAGTGCGTCGGCCATATCCCCAGACGCTAGGCGGGCGTGACGGAGATGTCCATGCGGAAGCTGACGCTTTTGCCCGCCGGCAGGTGGAGCGCGCCGTTGCGGGTTTCGAGCGCATCGCCGCCGTCGTTGAATGGGGCGGTGCCGTGCCAGGGCTCGAGGCAGAGGAAGGGCGCGCCGGGCTTCTGCCAGAGGGCGAAGTTGGGCAGGTTATCGGTCTGCATATCGATGCGACCGCCGCCTTCGGCGAAGAAGCTGACCTTCGGGCCGGCGCCTTCGACGAAGATCATGGCGTCATCCTCAAAGTACGCCCGATCGGGCGTGAGGCGGCCATCGGTGAAGGGCGAGGGGCGGGTTTCGCGGACGAGCAGCTTGTCGGCATCGAGCCGATAGAGGGCGGGAGCACCGTCATTGCCCAGCGTAACGGTGTGCCCCATGCCCTCGCTCTCGGGCAGCGGCCAGCGGAAGCCGGGGTGGAAGCCGAACTGCATCGGCATCGGAGCCTTGTCGCGGTTCTGTACCTTCGCCTCGGTGCGGATGGTGTTGCCGTCGAGGGTGTAGGTAACGTCGAGGCGAAAATCGAAGGGGTAGCTCGCGCGCGTCGCATCGGTCGCCTCGAGGACGAGGCGGGCGAAGCCGGGGCCGGCATCGGCGAGGCGGAATTCGGAGACGCGCGCGACACCGTGCGAAGCCATTAGGGCTTGCCGCCGATGCTGACGGCGTCCTTCGGGCTCTTGCCGACGACGGGGAAGAGGAGAGGTGAGCGGCCGCCCCACCAGGCGGGATCGCCCTGCCACAGCCACTCGGCGCCATCCGCAGTCTTGATCGAGCGCAGCTCGGCGCCGCGGGTCGCGAGTTCGAGGGTCAGGACGGCGTTTGATACCTGCATGGCGCTCTCCGGGGCTGGCCGAAATGGCTAGCTTGCCGGATAACGCGCGTAAAGGCTCAAGCGATGCGGTTGGTGAGGGTGCCGAGCAAGTCCATGGTGAGGACGGTCTCGTCGCCGCGGCCCAACGTCTTGCCCATCTCGGCGGCCGAACCGCCCCCGACAGTACCGGAGCCGAAGATCTCGCCAGGGACCAGGCGCTCGTTGGTGGAAGCGTGGGCGATCATCC
>JAEYTN010000482.1 GCA_023433985.1 Pseudomonadota bacterium
GTCCTGATCCTCATTCCGTACTTCCTGCCCAACGTCGTGGCCGGCAACATGTGGGCGCTGATGCTCGATGCGCGCGTCGGCGTGGTCAACGACCTCCTGGTGCAGATCGGCTTTCTCGAGACCTACAAGGCGTGGTTCGCCGACCCGAACACTGCGATGGCGGCGGCCATCTTCATCGAGGCCTGGCACAGCTTCCCGTTCTTCACGCTGCTGATCATGGCCGGGCTCAAGGGCATCCCCACCGATCTCTACAAGGCGGCGGACATCGACGGGGCAGGGGCCTTCTCCCAGCTACGGCTGATCACGCTGCCCATGCTGCGGACTATCATCGCGGCGGCGGTGATCCTGCGGGTGATCGGGCTCGTGAACTCGCCCGACCTGCTGCTGATCCTGACCCAGGGCGGGCCGGGCCGGTCGACGCAAGTGCTGTCGCTGTACGCGTTCCAGAACGCCTACAAGGATTTCAACTTCGGCTATGCCGGCGCGCTGTCCGTCGTGATGTTCGTGCTGCTGATGCTGTTTGCCTGGGCCTATATCCGGCTCAGCAAGGTCAACCAGGACTAGCGCCATGGCCCAGACCCGCTCCAGCTCCAAACGTGTATGGGACGTGCTCAGCTATGCCGTGCTGATCGTCCTCGGGCTGCTCAGCATCTTCCCGCTGCTGTGGATGCTGCTTACCTCGTTCAAGGTAGAAGACGACATCATCACCCGGGAGATGGTGTATTTCCCGACCCGCTTCACGCTCGAGAACTATGTGAAGCTGTGGGAGCAGTCCGGCTATCCCGTGCTGGTGTTCAACAGCGTGATCACCACTGCACTGACGGTGGCGATCTGCCTGCTGACCGGCACCATCGCCTCCTATGCCTTCTCGCGCTTCGCCTTTCCGGGACGGACGCACCTGATGCTCGGCTATCTGGTCGTGCGCATGTTCCCGGCCGTGCTGATGATCATTCCGCTGTTCATCGTGATGCGGAACGTCGGGCTGCTCGACTCGAGCGCCGGCCTGGCCGTCGCCTATACGAGCTTCCTGCTGCCGCTGTTCGTCTGGATGCTGAAAGGCTTCTTCGATGCAGCGCCCAAGGAGCTCGAGAGCGCGGCGCGCATCGACGGCTCTACCCGCATCGGGGCAATGTTCCGCATCGTCATTCCGATCGCACGCAACGGCCTTGTCGCCACCTGCGTGTTCGTCGCGATCGCGGCGTGGAACGAGTACCTTTTCGCATTGATGCTCACCACCAGCACCGGATCGCGCACATGGCCGGTCGGGCTCCAGCTGATGGTCGGCGAGTTCCAGCTGCCCTGGGGCATGCTGGCGGCCGGCGGCATCATTTCCATCATTCCAGTGATCGTGCTGTTCGCATTGGTGCAGCGCGTCATGGTTGCCGGCATCACCGCCGGCGCAGTCAAGGGTTAGTGCCGATGGCCACTCTATCGATCAAAGGCATCCGCAAGAATTTCGGCGCTCTGGAAGTGCTGAAGAGCATCGACATCGAGCTCGAGGATGGCGGCTTCCTAGTGCTGCTCGGGCCGTCGGGCTGCGGAAAGTCGACGCTGCTGTCGATCATCGCCGGCCTCGAGCCGAGCTCGGGCGGCGACGTGCTGATCGGGGATCGTAACGTCAACGACGTGCATCCCAAGGATCGCAATATCGCCATGGTGTTCCAGAGCTATGCGCTCTACCCGACCATGTCGGTGCGCCGGAACATCGGCTTCGGGCTCGAGATGCGGAAGGTGCCGCAGGCCGAACGCGATGCGGAGGTGCAGAAGGCGGCTGAGTTGCTGCAGATCGAGCATCTGCTCGACCGCAAGCCGGCGCAACTGTCCGGCGGCCAGCGGCAACGCGTGGCCATGGGCCGGGCAATCGTACGCGATCCGGAACTGTTCCTGTTCGACGAGCCGCTGAGCAACCTCGATGCCAAGCTGCGCGTGGAGATGCGCACGGAGATCAAACGGCTCCACGACAGGCTGGGCACTTCGGTGGTCTATGTCACGCACGACCAGGTCGAGGCGATGACGCTGGGCACCAAGGTGGCGGTGATGCGCGAAGGCGTGATCCAGCAGATCGCCGATCCGCAGACGATTTACGAGCGGCCGGCAAACATGTTCGTCGCCGGATTTATCGGCTCGCCGACGATGAACTTCCTATCGGGCACGCTGGAGCGGAGCGGAGAGGGACTTGCCCTGCGGTATGGCGAGGGCGCGTTGTCGCTCGACGGGCTGGACCAGGATGTCGGTGCATATGTCGGTCGCAAGTTGGTGGCGGGCATCCGCCCCGAAAGCCTGAGCGCCGGCTTGGGCGCATCGAGCCTGAGCGGCACGGTCGACGTGGTGGAGCCGACGGGGCCCGATACCATGGTGATCGTGTCGGTTGGGGGTCAACTGATCACGGCGCGGCTGGGGTCGCGCGATCGGCCGAAGCTGGGGGACACGCTGACGCTGAACGTCGATGCAAGCGCCGTGAACCTGTTCGATCCCGACAACGGCAACCGCATCTAGCCGCGTTCCATATCCGAGGGGAAATCATGAAAGACCTGCGCATCAAGCGCCTTACCGTCACGCAGTACAAGTGGAAGCGGCGGGACCTGACCGGCGACTACAACGGCTTCAACCACGTTTACCTGAAGGGCGGCGAGGTCGAGTTCACCGACTATGTGATGACGATTGAGACCGAGGGCCGCATCACCGGCGAGTATTCCGGCGGCGTCGGCGTCTCTTATGCTCAGGTGGCGATGGTGGCGCAGTACCTGATCGGCAAGAATGCGCTCGAGCGCGAGAAGATCTGGAACGACCTGAAGCGCGCGCTGCGCAAGCATGATCGCTTCGGCATCGGCCCGATCGACTGCGCGCTGTGGGACATCGCCGGCAAGGCCTATGGCGTGCCAATCTATGAGTTGCTGGGCGGCTGGAAGAAGAAGCTGCCGGCCTATGCGTCGACCTTCCACGGAGACGAGAATGGCGGGCTCGACAGCCCGGAGGCATTCGGCGAGTTTGCGTTGCAGTGCCGCGAGATGGGCTATCCGGCGTTCAAGATCCACGGCTGGGGGCATGGCCCGATCCAGCGCGAGGCGAAGGCGGTGCTCGCGACGCGCAAGGCCGTCGGCGACACCATGGACCTGATGATCGACCCCGGCTGCGAGTACGAGAACTGGGGCGACGCGCTGAAGGTCGGCCAAGCCTGCGACGAGGCCAACTACTTCTGGTACGAGGACCCCTACAAGGACGGCGGGCTCTCGGCCTTCGCGCACAAGCGGCTGCGTGAGTTCATCAAGACGCCCATCCTGATGGGCGAGCATATCCGGGGCATGGAGCTCCGAGTCGACAATCTCATCGCCGAAGGCACGGATTTCGTGCGGGCCGATGTCGACTACGATGGCGGCATCACCGGGGTGATGAAGCTGGCGCATGTGGCCGAGGGCTTCGGCATGGACCTCGAAATCCATGCGCCCGGGCATGCGCCGCGGCACTGCATGTCGGCGATCCGCAACACCAACTACTACGAGCTCGGGCTGGTGAACCCCAAGGTGGCCGGCTGGAAGAGCCAGCACCAGGTGCATGCCGACGACTATTCGGATGACCTCGACGCGGTGGACAAGGACGGCTGCGTGCCGGTGCCGCAGGGGCAGGGGCTCGGCTACAACC
>JAEYTN010000528.1 GCA_023433985.1 Pseudomonadota bacterium
CCGCTATTCACCGCGTTGACCAGCAGGCTGCCCAGCCCCGGGTAGGTGAACACCTGCTCGGTGATGATCGTGCCCGAAAAGATACCGCCCAGCGCCATGCCGAGCGCCGTCAGCTGCGGCACCAGTGCATTGCGCATCACGTAGGAATTGACGATGCGGTCGCGCTTCACGCCGCCCAGTTCGGCATAGGTCACGTAGTCCTCGGTCACGATGTTGGAAACCAGCGCCCGCATCCCCAGGAACCAGGTGCCGATGCCGACGATCACCAGCGAGGCCGCCGGCAGGATGGCGTAGTGCAGCACCGAGCCGATGAACTCGATCGACCAGCTCGGCCGGATGTTCATGGCGAAGCCGCCCGAGATCGGCAGCACCGGCCACACGAACCCGAAGATGATCACCATCAGGAAGGCGACGATGTAATAGGGGATCGGCTGCACGCCGACGGCGACGATGCCGATGGCCTTCAGCAGCCGGGAGTTCTGGTAGAACCCGGCGAGCCCGCCGAGGAAGTTCCCCACCGCCCAGGTGAAGATGCCGGTGACGATCAGCAGCCCGGCCGTCCAGGGCAGGGCGAGCATTACCAGCTGCATCGCGGGGCGCGGAAACGCCATCAGCGACGGGCCGAAATCACCCACCAGGAACCGCCGCCAGAAATTAAAGAACTGCTCCCACAGCGGCACGTTGAGCCCGAACAGCTCGGTCAGCGTCGCCCGCATCGCGGCTTCGGCCTCGGGGCTCATGTTCGCAGCCGCCGACACGCGCCCCAGCGTGATCTCGACCGGATTGACCGGCGACAGGTGCGAGATGAAGAACGCCGCCGAGCATCCGGCGAACACCACTGCAACGAGCTGCAGGAACCGCCGGAAGGCGAACAGCAGGTAGGCTTTCATCGTCACCCTCTATCCGGGGGAAGACGGCGTCCGGCTGCTCGCCGGACGCCGGGTTCGTGCGCGGCCCTACTGTGCGTTGGCCGGCTTGAGCTGGGTGAGGATGTACTTGGAGTTCGCCCAGTTGTTCACGATGTTGGCGTACGGGTTGCTTTCCGCAGCCGGGAACCCGGTCCAGTAACGCGTATCGTACGCCGAGAACACGTTGAAGGACATCACCGGGATCACCGGCATTTCCTCGACCATCAGCTTGATGAAATCCATGCCGATGGCGACGTTGGCGTCGTGGTCCGAGAAGTCGGTCTGGCGGACCTTCTCGATGATCGCGTCGAGCCGCGGATCCGACCAGCGCTGCCAGTTGCGCGGCGGCATGCGGGTGCCGGCCGGCACGACATAGTCGGAGTGCCAGCTGTCGATGAAGTAGCTGAGGTCCGGATTGCCGCCCCAGGTTTCGATCGACCAGGCTGTCGCCGCTTCGAAGTTGCCCTCCGGCAGGTCGTCGCGGAAGATGAACGGCGCGACTTCCGCCGTCACCTGCACGCCGGCCTGGCTCCACTGCTGGGCCGCGACCGTACCAAGGCGGTTGATCACGCCCTCGGTGAACGTCTTGATCGTGAAGCTGAACGGCTGGCCGTCCGGCATCATCCACTGGTTGCCGTTCTTGGTGAAGCCGGCCGCCGTCAGCAGCTCCTCGGCCGCCTTCAGGTCCTGCTTCCACCAGCCATAGCCGAACGACTTGTTGATCGCCTCGGGGTCGGTCGGCACGGCATCGCCGAACTGCGGCCGCACCATGTCGGCGATGCGGGCGCCCACGGTCGGGTCATACGGCTTCACCTTCGATGTGCCGGTGTCGAGCTCGTAGTCGGTGAGCCACTGCTGCATCGGCTCGAAATAGTCATCGGTATGCGTGCCGGTCGGCGGCATGGCGATCGCCGAGAGCGTCGCCGCACCGCGGTACGAGGCCATCGAGATCTGCAGCGGGTCGAGCATCAGCGCCAGGGCCCAGCGCACGCGCTTGTCCTGGAACTTCGGGTTCTGCGTGTTGAAGATCACCATCGGCAGCGTCGGGTCCGGGTGGGCATAGGGGAAGCCCGGGAACCAGCCGCGCGAGGTGGCCGACTGCTTGGCAAGGCTGAACATGCCTTCCGGCGACAGGTCGTGGATCATGTCCAGGTTGCCGTTCACCATCTCGATCAGTCGCTTGTCGACCGACGGAATGGACCGGTAGATCACGTATTTCGGCGCCGGCTCGCCCCACTCGGCCATGCCCGTCTTGTCCCAGTCGGCGCGCTTTTCCCAGATGTACCAGGCGCCGTTCGGGTCGAACGAGTTGAGCTTGTAGGGGCCAAGGCCCACCGGCGGGTTGAAGTCGAACGTCTTCGGGTCGGCCTGTGCCTCGAAAATGTGCTTGGGCATGATCCAGGCGCCGCCCCAGCGCACCGAGAAGATCGAGTGGAAGCGGGCGTTCGGCTTCTTGAGCTTGAAATGCACCGTGTACTTGTCGGGCGCATCGACGCTCTCGACCTGGTCGGCGAACTGCGCGCTCCAGGTGAAGCCCGGCGTATTGA
Organism: Pseudomonadota bacterium; assembly: GCA_023433985.1. Classification (GTDB taxonomy): domain Bacteria; phylum Pseudomonadota; class Alphaproteobacteria; order Rhizobiales; family Devosiaceae; genus Devosia_A. The sequence continues at coordinate 2,456 of JAEYTN010000528.1, forward strand.
TCTGCGTCTCGACCGTATACTTCACGTCGTCCGCTGTGAACTCGGTGCCGTCGCTCCAGAGCACGCCTTCCTTCAGCTTCACCGTCATTTCGGTAAAGTCGTCATTGTACTCGGCCGGCCCGGTCGCAAGCTCGTTGTAGGTCGAGCCCTTGAGCCCCGCATCGGGGTCGATGAACCACAGCGTGTCGAGCACCAGCTGGTGCAGCCCCGTCGAGGTGCCGCCACCCGAACCCGCCACCCAGATGTTGAACCAGCCAGGATTCGTGGCCGGGTTTTCCGGGTTGTTGATGATCAGCGTTTCGTTGCGCGGAAAGTCGGTCAACGGGGGATCGGCGGCCTCCTGGCCCTGCGCAGCCGCGCCGAACCCTAAAGACGCGATCAGAACGGACGCCAGCAGCGTCTTCCAAATCTTCATCTCAGTCCTCCCTTTGAGAACGCCCTCCAGCGTCCCGGCCCGGATGCTAGCCGAAGCGGCACCCTTGTCAACGGATTTGGTGATACAAATCAGATAGTCGAATATCAGATACGTAAGCCGAGCTGTCGCACTGGCAGAAGTTCATGGCCTGCGCGTGCATAAGCGCACCCGGTCGGGCGTGCTTGTGCGTCGGAAGCGAATCTTGACGGAGGCGTCAGGCCTTGATGCGGATCAGCTGGTACGAATAGGGCGCCAGCCGCACGCTCAGCTTGCCGTCCGCTACGCTGGCGCCGCTGCCCTTGGCGGGGGCGACATTGGTCTGGTCCGTCGCCGGGTTCACAGCCTCGAGGTTGGCGTGCGTCATTACCTGATGGTCGATCACCTGGCCGGCCGCGAACCCCTCGAGGCTCACCTCGACCTCCAGCGTCTCGCTGGCATGCCGGTTCACCGCAAAGAAGCTCAGTGTGCCGTTTTCCTCGTCGTGCACCCCTGAAATGTCGAGATACGGCACGTTATCGGCCACGTCCGCCTCGTAGCCCGGCGAACTCACGCTGAGCTGCAGCGCCGTGCCGCGACCGAAGCGCGAGGCGAAATAGTAGGGGTAGTAGATCGTCTGCCGCCACGCCGCACCCTGGGGGTCGGTCATTATCGGCGCGATCACGTTCACCAGTTGCGCGATGCAGGCGAGCTTCACCACGTCTGCCCGGCGGATGAACGTGTTGATGATGCAGCCGACCTGCAGCACGTCCTCGAAATTGTAGATGTCCTCGAGCAGCCGCGGCGCATGCGGCCAGCCGCCATTGCCGTCGAGGATCGCCCGGTCCTGCTTGTTCGAGTGGTACCAGACATTCCATTCGTCGAAGCTGATATAGACCTGCCGCTTCGACCGCTTCTTGGCCTTCACGTAGTCGATCGTCGAGGCGATCGTGCCGATATAACGGTCGAGTTTCTCGTTCAGCGCCAGGTAGTTGGCCGTGTTCTTGGCGCGGTTGCCGAAGTACATGTGCAGGCTGATGTGGTCGACCGACTCGTAGGTGTGCTCGAGCACCACCCGCTCCCACTCGGGGTAGGTCGCCATGTCCGAGTTCGACGACCCGCAGACGATCAGCTCCAGCGATTTGTCAAACATGCGCATGGCCTTGGCCGTCTCGTGCGCCAGCCGCCCATACTCGTCCGGCGTCTTGTGCCCGACCTGCCAGGGGCCATCCATCTCGTTGCCGAGGCACCAGAGCTTCACGTTCCACGGCTCCGCCCGGCCGTTCGATTTCCTGAGGTCGCCCCAGTACGAGCCCGTCGGCGCATTCACGTATTCGAGGAAGTTGCGCGCATGGTCGAGCCCGCGCGAGCCGAGGTTTACCGCCAGCATCATCTGGGTGTTGACCGTCTCGCACCAGTCGGCGAACTCGTGGATGCCCACCTGGTTGGCGTCCGAGGTGTGCCAGGCGAGGTCCAGCCGCGTCGGCCGCTTGTCCTTCGGCCCGATGCCGTCTTCCCAGTTATAGGCCGAAACGAAATTGCCGCCCGGATAGCGCACCATCGGGATGTTCAACTCGCGCACCAGCTCGGCAACATCTCCGCGCATGCCGTTCTTGTCGGCCGTCGGGTGGTCCGGCTCGTAGATGCCGGTATAGATCGCCCGCCCCAGGTGCTCGAGGAAGGCCCCGTACACGCGGTCGTCGATCTTCGAAATGGTGAAATCCTTGTGCGCGGTAACCGTCGCCCGCATCGGCCCCTCCCGTAACCGGCGCTACTACCGGCCTTCTGATCTATATCGCCCAAATTGATACAAACGACCGCAGGCCGTCAAGCGCCCTTGCGCGCAAATCTGCCTGGTACCTACCGATGTGCCGTTCACTCGTCCGTTTCGAGCCTCAGCACGATGTCCTGGTCGTAGTTGCCGAACCCCCGGCCGAAAATATTGATGCCGCCCGGGTGCTTGGCGTCCGGCTTCACCCCGATCCGCAACCGGATCGAGTGGTGCGTATCGAGGTCGAGATCCTTGAGCGACAGCGGCGAAATCTTCACCCCGTCGACAAATGTCCCGGTGCCGTTCACCCGGAAGGCCTTGAGCTTGCCGTACTGGCTGCCCTTCAGCTTCCACCAGTCGGGCGTATAGACGCCGCGCTTGTCCCCGAAGTCCCCCGGCGAGGTCCAGGTGCCGATATCCTTGCCGTTCACCGCCACCGTGATGTCGCTCGGCCAGTCTGCGCTGGTGCCCGGCACTTCCGAGCTCAGCTCCATCGAGAACTCGATCGAGGTGATCTTGTGCTGCGCCAGCCGCGCATTGTTGGGAAACTGGTATTCGACATAGCCGCGGGTGAACCAGATCAGCCCCGCCTTCATCCGGTCGGGGTCGAGGAACGTATCCGGCACGTCGAGCAGCCCGATGATCCCCTCGCTCGAGCAGATCCCGCACGGCGCCGAAACCTCGCAACTGGTATAGAGCCCGAGCGGCATCGCCACCTCGATGGCCTTGGATTTCAAGGGGGTAATGTCTTCCTTGAACATCACCAGCACTTCGTCGAACAGGCTGTGGCAGATCTTCTGGTTGCCCTTGCGCGCCTTCTGGGTCTCGGTCCGCACCAGCCCCGCGTCCACCAGCACCTGCATGTTGGAGGAGACAGTCGATTGCGGCTGCTTCAGCTTGCCCGCAATATCGTTGACGTTCATCGCCCCTTCGGTGTGCAGCAGCTTCAACATGCTGACCCGCACCTCCGATGCCAACGCCCGCAAGACATCGGGCCGCTCCGCCGGATCGACCAACAGAAAATTACGACTCATCTCGGTCCAAACTCGCCCCGGCCGATAAACGCCCCTTTTGTATCAGCACTCTCGATTCAGTCAACGCGGCAAGGTCGAGGGCCGGACGCGCGGGGGCATCGAAACTGATCGCGGAGGAGGGAAATGTGGTGCGGCAAGAGAGGATTGAATTCCACGTTTGTCAATGAAATCAATGGTCTATAATTGATTTTGTAACGATGTAGCGACGGGGAAAATGTACGCCAAATAACCCGGCGCCCCCCTTGCCCACCAGTTTACTGATGACGAAGCGCCTCGATGGGGTCGAGGCGAGCTGCGTTGCGGGCGGGAAGGTATCCGAATGCAACGCCAACAACCGCCGAGAAGCCGAAAGCCAGCGCTATGGCGGCGCCATCGACTACGAACGGTACGTCGAGCATGAGCGCCGCTGCAAATGAAAGCCCCATGCCGAGCGCAATACCTGCAATCCCGCCAAGCATCGACAGTGCTATCGCCTCGACCAGGAACTGCGCCAACACCTGCGATTCACGCGCCCCAATGGCGAGACGGATGCCGATCTCACGGGTGCGTTCGGTGACCGACACCAGCATGATGTTCATTATTCCTATCCCGCCCACGACCAGGCTTATGCCGGCGATGGCGGCCAGAAGACCCGTGAGCACCCCCATGACAGTACCGAGCGTGGAGGAAATCTGGCTCATATCGGTGACGCTGAAATCGTTGGCGTCGCTCGCGGCCAGGTGCCTGCGGTCGCGCATGAGGGAGGTCACGTCCGCCTCTATCTGCGGGATGGCCGCTTCGGAACTGGCAGCCATATAGACTGCTACGATGTCGGTGTTTCCGGCAATGCGCCGCTGGTAGGTGGTGATGGGGAGGAATACCACGTCGTCGCGACTCTGCCCGAACATCGAGCCCTGACTCTCGAGGATCCCAATGACGGTGCAGGTCAGGCGTCGCAACCGGAACTGACGATCCACAAGCTCCTCCGCGCCGAAAAGGTTCTCCGCCACCTTCGGGCCGATGATGCATACCGCGGCGCTGGAGGCGATCTCGCCCTCACGGAACCCGCGTCCGGATGCAAGCTTCCAGGAGGTCACGACGTTGAAGAAATCATTGTCGATCCCGTTGAGGTCAACAACGTAGTTAGCCGATCCGGCCACCGCAGTCAGTGATCGACTGGCTATGGGAGCGACGGCGCTAAGCCCCTCGATTGAACGTGAAATCGCCTGAATATCTGCGATCTTGAAGCTCTCCACTCCGTAGCCGCCCTCCATCATGCTGCGCCCGGGCATCATCATCACGATGTTGCTGCCCAGTCTCGAGATGGACCCGTTCACCTCCGCTGTTGCCCCTTGACCGAGGGTGACCATCGAGATGACTGCCGCGACACCGATCGTAACCCCCAGCAGCGTCAGCAGCGAGCGGAGCGAGTTGCGCCAAATAGCCTCGAGGGCAAGCCTGATGGTCTCACGCCACATGAGGATGGCTCCCCCGCAGTGGAGTGGCCAACCTGCCGTCGACGACGCGCACCTGCCGACGGCAAAAGGACGCCATGTCCGGCTCGTGCGTTACCATCACGATGGTGATGCCATCCTGTTGGTTGAGTTGAACGAGAAGCTTCATCACGTCCGTTGCCCGCTCGGTGTCGAGGTTGCCGGTTGGTTCGTCGGCGAGGAGCAGGAGCGGGTTGGTGACGACAGCCCGTGCAATGGCGACGCGTTGCTGCTGTCCGCCGGAAAGTTGGGAGGGAAGATGGTGTTCGCGTCCGTTCATTCCAACCTTGGCCATCGCGGCCATTGCGAGCTCACGCCGTTCTGCGCGTGGCACGCCGCGGTAGATCATCGGCAACTCGACATTCTCGAGTGCGCTGCTCTGGGAGAGCAGGTTGTACCCCTGGAAAACGAAGCCGACAAAGTTCCGGCGTAGCAGCGTCCGCTGTTCGCGGGTGACCTTGTCCACCGCAACGCCATTGAACCGGTAGCTCCCGCTGGTCGGGGCATCGAGGTAGCCCACGATATTCATCGCGGTAGACTTTCCGGAACCGCTTGGACCCATGACGGCGACGAATTCGCCGTGGTCGATGCTGAGGTTGAGGCCGTCAAGCGCCCGGACTTCGGCCTCGCCGGTGCCGTAGACTTTAGTGATGCCCTCGAGCTCAATGAGAGGGGGGTCAGACATGTCAGCGGCCTTCCCGGCCAGTGACGACGGCGTCTCCCGCGCTGAGACCGTCCGCCGCAACTTCCGTGTGCTGCCCATCCGACAGACCGGTCGCCACTTCTATCGAGCTGAGGACGCCGTCCCGCAGCACGTAAACCCGAGGCCTTTCGACTGCCGACGCCGGGGTTGCCGACATGGCGCTGTCCGGAGTGAAGCGAAGCGCCGCGTTGGGCACCATCAATACATTCTCGGCCCGCGACGTTGTGATGTCGGCTGTGGCTGTCATTCCGGGACGCAACTGCAGGCTGTCGTTGTCGACCGAAATGACGGCCTTGTAGGTCGTTATTCCGTCGCTCACCGTTGGCCCGGTTCGTACCTGCCGCACCCTGCCGCTGAACCTGCGGTCCGGCATTGCCTCGACGGAAAACATCACCTGGTCGCCAACCTCGATCTGGCCGATATCGGCTTCATCGATAGCGACCTCCAGATCGAGCCGACGGAGGTCGCTGGCAATCGTGAACAGGGAGATGCCTAACGAAGCCGCATTGATGGCCTGGCCAATCTCGGCGTTCACGTCGAGTGTGATGCCGTCGATGGGTGCGGTAATCGTAGCCTTGCCATAGTCGTCTCGCGCACTCGCCAGATCGGCCTGCGCTGCCTTGAGTTGCGCTTCGGCGGCTGCCAAGTTGGCTTTCGCCCGCTGCAGCGCTGTTGTCGCAAGCTCCACCTGTTCGGTGCTGACGACTTCTTTCATCGCCAGGCGGCTAAGGCGCTGGAGGGACGCTTCCGCGTCGGCGACGCTCGCGGCGGCCGCATCGCGCCCCGCAGCCTGCGCATCAACGAGTGCCACGGCTCGCCGCAGGCGCAGATCGAAGGATCGGAGGTCGAGCCGGGCCAGTGCCTGGCCTTTGATCACCGGCTGGTTGTAGTCGACGTCGACGGAAGAGATCGTGCCGGTGACCACGCTTGACACGGAGACTTGCTGACGGGGTTCGAGCGTGCCCGTGGCCGTAAGAAGGACGGCGATGTCTCCTCGACTGACAGGGGCGGTCGCGTAGGTCGCGACTGCGCCACCACGCAGGATGAACCAAAGGGCAGTGGTTCCCGCCAGAGCGACTATGATGATCGTAGCGATGATTGTCAGCCGCAAAAGGCGGCCGCGCTTTTCACGGCGGCCCTCGGCCTTCAGGACTTCGGCAACATCGGCCCTGTGCAACATGCCTGCACCTCGTAGGCTTTTCGCCTGATGCCTCATCATGTATCGGGTCGGCTGCCGCGGCTTGACTTGGGTCACAGCTGAACAGCGAGTTAGGC
>JAEYTN010000099.1 GCA_023433985.1 Pseudomonadota bacterium
CGGCACGCTGACGCTCAACCATGTGCGCGTGCCCAAGTCGCACGGTTTTCGAGTGCAGCAGGCGTGTGCCGACCTGCCGCTCGGCGCGGTGCCGCAACTGGTGCACTGCGCGGTCGATCTCGGCATCGCCAAGCGCGCGCTCGAGGAGACGCTCAACTACGTGCGCACCAAGGCACGCCCGTGGAGCGGAACCGGGTACGAGCGGGCGGGGGACGACCCGTACATCCTGCAGGCGATCGGCGAACTCACCATCAAGCTGCATGCGGCGGAGGCGCTGCTGGAACGCGGTGCGTTGAAGCTCGACGCTGCCTTTGCCAACCCGTCGCTCGAGGCCACCGGAGCGGCCTCGATTGCGCTGGCCGAAGCCAAGGTGCTGACCACGAAGATTGCGCTCGAGGCCTCGAGCAAGCTGTTCCAGCTGTGCGGAGCGAGTTCGACCTCGCGCAAGTACGCGTTCGATCGCTACTGGCGCGATGCACGCACCCACACGGTGCACGACCCGCTGCACTGGAAGTTCCACGCCGTCGGCAACTACGCGCTCAATGGCAGCCTGCCCACCGGGCAGCGGGCGGTGTGACGATGACGCGGCGCCTGTTTCTCACCGTCTGCATCAACTCGACCGGCTATGTCAGCGGCTCGCACCGGCTGGGTGCGGGTTCCCCGCTGCGCTTTGCCGAGTACGAGCATTACCTCAACGCAACGAAGATCGCGCACCAGGGCGTGTTCGATGCGGTGTTCCTATCGGACCATCCGGCGCTGATGACGGATCCGTCGCAGCGGCCGTTGCACAGCCTCGACCCAATTGTGCTGTTCACGGCGCTGGCGGCGCAGGTACCCGATATCGGCTTCGAACTCACGGCATCCTCGACCTACAACTCGCCCTACAACCTGGCGCGGCGGGTGGCGACGCTCGATGCGATCTCGGGTGGGCGGACGATCGTCAACATCGTCTCGTCGTTCAACCCGGCGGTGGCCGCGAACTTCGGCAGCGCGCCGCTGCCGCCGCGCGACGCGCGCTACCGGCAGGCGCACGAGTTCATGGCGGTGTTCAACGGATTGTTCGAAAGCTGGGAGCTGCGCGCCTCGGCCTCGCCCGAAGCGGCATGGGATGCGAGCGGCGCCCGCAGGCTCGACCACAAGGGCGAGTTCTATTCGGTGGCCGGACCGCTCAACGTGCCGGTCGGCCCCCAAGGCCGCCCGGTGATCGCGCAGGCCGGTGCATCGAACGATGGCATCGACTTTGCCGCGGCACACGGCGAGATCATCTACTGCGCCCTGCTGTCGCTTCAGGCGGCGAAGGAGTTCGGCAGCGAGGTAAGGACGCGGGCACAGCGGTCGGGGCGCAGCCGCTCGGCAGTGAAGATCGTGCCGGGCTCGTGCCGGTGCTCGGGCGCACGCGCAAGGAAGCGCTCGAGCGCCACGAGGCGATCAGCGAGACGGGCAGCGAGGAGGCCTGCTACGGCGCTTCGCGAAGGATGCGGGCATCGACTATGCGTCGCTCGACCCGGATATGCCGCTGAGTGCCGACCTGTTCCAATCCTCCATCGACCAGCAGCGGCCGGTCGGCTTCACCGAGGCGCTGGCGGCGTTGATCCGTCACGACAGAATCACGGCGCGGCAGTTCGTGCGCCGCCTCGAGGGTGGGCATCGACTGGTGATCGGGACGCCGGACGAGGTTGCGGAGGGCATCGTCTCGTGGTGGGAGGCGGGCGCGGTGGATGGCTACAACATCCTGCCGCCAGGCTGCCGGATGACCTGAGCCAGTTCGTCGAGGAGGTCATTCCGCGGCTGCAGCGGCGCGGCGCGTTCCCGACCCGCTACGAGGGCACGACCATTCGCGAGCGCTTCGGCCTGCCGCTGCCGGTGGTTGGCGAGGCGTTGCGGGCGGCGCCCTAGGCAGGCGTTCGCGCCCGGCCGTACAAGGAGAATTTCGTTTCGCTGGGCTCGCCAGCTTCGCAAGCTGAACTCTCGACTAGTTTTATAGACACTATAGTATTCACTCCATGCCGGGCGGAACCAGCCCTATCGCGAGGAAAACAATGGCGAACGAACCGAAAGCGGCTTCGGCCCCATGACGCCGTGGTGCTCTTCCCCATCGCCTCGCGCCCGCTGCTGCCTTCCCCTGTGGCAGCGGCGGGCTGCCACTGGCCGGTCACTACCAGGAGCATTGCCATGTCCGTCATCGAGCTGCGCAGCAAGCTCGTGGTGCCGCAGCCCACTGAGCAGGAGGTGGCGGCGTTCAAAACCGCGATGCGCCACCTCGCCGGCGCGGTGGCGGTGATCACCACCGGCGAGGGCGAGGTGCGGACGGGTTTCACCGCCACTTCCGTCGCGTCGTTCTCGATGGAGCCGCCGACCCTGATCGTCTGCCTCTATCGCGCCTCGTCGACCTGGCCGGTTGTGCAGAACCACGGTGGCTTCTGCGTGAACCTCCTGGCCCACGACCAGTCGCATGTCGCCGATCGCTTTGCCGGCCGCGGCGGCGTCAAGGGCGCCGGCCGCTACGAAGGCGCGAGCTGGCAGCAGCAGCCGTCGGGTTCGCTGGGACTCGCGGACGCACTGGTCAGCATCGACTGCACGCTCGACGAAGCGATCGAGCGGCATTCGCACGCCATCCTGCTCGGCCGGGTGAACGCGGTGACCGCCCGTGGCGATGCCGAGCCCCTGCTCTACTGGCACGGTGCCTACCGGCTGCTCTCCAACCTCGACCGCGTGCTGACCCAGGCCTGACCCGGAGCCGCAGGTGACCGCAACAACAGAACCCGCCGTAAGGCCGCCACGTCTTCCCGCCGGTCAAGGCCGGCGTGCCGAAAGAGAAGCCAAGGCGCCTTCGCCTCGAAAGCGCGTCCAGATGAAACTGCAAAGGTCATAGCGGAATGAGCGCTCCACTCGATATCGTCGACATCCACACGCATCTGTGGCCGCCAGAGTGGGGGCCGGGTGGAAAATACGAGAAGAAGAGCTTCGGCTTCTCGCCGGAGATCCACCGCAAGATCACCAGCCCCGGGGCGCTGGTTGACGAGTTCGCCGCGGCCGGGGTGTCGCTGGCGGTGGTTACCACCACCATCGAGAGCCTGTTCGGGGCCGAAGCGCCGATCGACCACTCGCTGATCCCCGGAGTGAACGACTGGCTGGCGGGGCTCGGTCAAGCGCACCCTTCCCTGCTGGGCTTCGGGGTGACCGACGCGTTCTCGGGCGAAATCGGTGCGCGCGAGGCGGAGCGGGCCATCGTCGAGCTCGGGCTCTCCGGGCTCGTCATCGACTCGGCCCGCGACGGCAAATTCCTCGCCGACCCTGCCGTGCGACCTACGCTCGAGGTGGCGGCGCGGCACCGGGTACCGGTGTTCGTGCATCCGGTCGCGCACCCGGACTCGCAGGTGCTGATCGCCGGGGCCGGGGCCGGGGCCTGGGGCAATTCGCTGGGGCGCGGGCTGATGAACGGCGTGGCGTTCCTGTCGGTGCTGAACGGCGGCATCATCGACGAATTGCCCGACCTGCACCTCGTCTTCGCAACGCTCGGGCTTGGCGGACTCGTGCAGTCAGCACGTGGCGGACGTTTCGGGCGCGACCAGCGCCATGCGCCCAACCGGCCGAACATCTATTTCGACACGATGGGCGACGATCCACGCATCGTGAAGGTGCTCGTCGACTATTTTGGGCCGGAACGGGTGCTGGCGGGCACCGACTGGCCGATCCTCCCGGCCCTGCAGTCGGACCGGCTGCGCGCGAGCTTTGCGGAGGCCGGTCTCACCGAGAGCGAGCAGCGGCTGGTTGCCGGCGGCAATGCTCGGCGGTTGCTGTCGCTTCGCGAAGCGCAGGCCGAAGCGGCGGAATGAGCCGGTCGTTCCGGCCGCTCGGGCTCGGCGACCTCAGCCTGCCGCCGACTGCCCAGCGCTAACGGAAGCGCCGGTCGGGGACGCGGTCGGCGTGGCGGAGTAGCCGCCCCGCCAGTTCGGCGCACTGCACCCGGATATCCGGGACGGCCTCGATCTCGAAGAAGGTGCCGCGGGTCAGCGGGCCGATGGCGAAGATCCGGCCGGCGGGCACACCGTCGGCCGAGACGACCTCGCAGCTTTCGGTGACATCGAGCCCGATATGCAGGCGGTCGGGGCGCGCCGCGCCGGACGCCAGCAACGGCGGATCGCCGGGTTGCTCGACTGCTCGACATCGACGCTGACGCCCCCGCAATCGTAGACGCGCTTGACGCGCAGGTCCTCGGTGTTGGCGACGCCCTTGCGGCGCACGGTGGCCACCACGTCATCGCCCTCCCGCCGCACGTCGAGGAATTTGCCGGCAATCAGCGACACCTGCCCCGACTTCACGGCATCGGCCAAGCGAACGTGGAGATCGGGCGGCAGCCGGTGGTGATGGATGTTCCAGATCGGCCGGACATGCTCGAGGAAGCGCTTGCGCGAGGCGTCGGACCAACCCTGCCAGATGCGCTGGTTGAAGGGGCGGAGCGCGTCGACGACACTCCGCCAGTCCTTGCCATGCCCGACGGCCTCGTCGACCGTCTCCCGGAACCAGCGGGTGAAGTAGTGGAGTTCGGTGCCGAAGGGCACATCGGCGGCATCGAGCTCGAGCTTTTCGACCTGCCGTATCGGCGGATGAGCCGACGCGCACGGCAATACCCTTCGATCGTGCCGGCTGCTCCTCATGGCCCACCGCCGGGACGGCAACATGGCCGAGCACGCTGGCGCCACTATCGAGCCTGGCTTCGACCCCGGCGGCCGTGTGGGAGATGCCGGTCACCGCGCCCTGCAGGACCTGCAGCCGGCCATCACCGGTCAGGCTATCGAGGACATCGGCGAGGTAGGCGCCATAGTGGCGGCGGGGCACGAAGACGAAGCGGTGGTCGTCCTGCACCAGCCCACGCGTCCTGAGCCAGCGCCAGAAATGCTCGGGATCATCGGCAAAGGCGCTCATGTTGGGCGCCGCGACATTCAGCACATGGTCGAGCTGCCGCGCCGAATAGGCGACGCCGCGGCCCAGGTCGGGGCGCTTCTCGATCAGGGTCACCCGCAAATCCATCGATGGATCGCGCAGCAACTGGGCGGCGAGCAGCACGCCGCTGGCGCCCCTCCGACGATGATGATGGACAGGCGTTGCGTCATCGAAGCAGCCTCCGGCTGTTGGCCGGCAGAACTGCTCCTGCCCTCAGGCAGTGCGCAGTTCCAGCGGCAGGGCCTCGCCATCCATGTCGCGCATCTGCGCCAGCGTGGTGTGGTCGAGCACTTCGGCGATGGCGTTGCGTACGTCGAGCATCATGTGGCGCACCTGGCAGGTGGCCACGTCGCAGTCGTCGCAGGCCTGATAGCGGGTGTGGCTGGCACACGGGATGGGAGCGAGCGGTCCATCGAGCACGCGGACGATCGAGCCCACCTTGACCTCTTCGGGGGCGCGCGCCAGCCGGTAGCCGCCGCCCTTGCCTTTCCGGCTCTGCACGATGCCGGCATTGCGCAGTTCGCCCAGAATGGCGTCGAGGAACTTTTTGGGAATATTGTTGGCCTGCGCAACATCGGAGACGAGTGCGAGTTCGCCGGGCGGCATCTGGGAGAGGTACACCAGGGCCTTGAGGCCGTATTTTCCCTTTGCGGTGAGCATTCGCGAAACTTGTCCCAGGCGGCAGCGCCGCCCGAGATATAAATTCTACCGACTTGCTAGACAAGAGCGGAGTCAACAACCCACCGGCCGATCAGGCGACGGCACGGACGAGCGGCGACGGCTTGGCCGCCGCGCCACCGGACGCCGAGCGCGGCACGCGGCCCTCAACCGGATGGCTCGGATCGTTGAAGCCGTGTGTCGAGGCGTGTCCGGTGGTGACCAGCCGATCAACCAGCGCCTCGTCCTCGGCGTCGAGCTTCACGTCGAGCGCCTTCACGTAGCTGTCCCAGTGCGCCTCCGTGCGGGGGCCGGTGATGGCGGCAGTGACCAACTGGTTGTTCAGCACCCAGGCAAGAGCAAAATCGGCTGCGGCGATGCCCTTGCGCTGGGCGTGGGCGGCGATCTCCTGCGCAATCGCAATCGACTCGGGTCGCCACTCGGTCTCGAGGATGCGCTTGTCGCCACGCCCGGCGCGGGTATCGGCGCCCGGCTGCTGGCCAGGCTCGTACTTGCCGGTGAGCACGCCG
>JAEYTN010000113.1 GCA_023433985.1 Pseudomonadota bacterium
GAACGTGCTCAAGGCGTACGTAAGGGCTCACACAAAGTAGCACCGCGGAAATGACGTTGATCCGGTGGACGTTTGCCGCCTAGATCAGCGGCAGGTTTTCGCTCGAGATCACGTGCCCGCCATGACCAGCGCAGCTTCTCCCTTCGACGTGTTCGTCATCGGCGGGGGAGTCAACGGGACGGGGATTGCGCGGGACGCGGCTGGTCGCGGCTATGCGGTGATGCTGGCCGAGATGCACGACCTTGCCTCGGGCACGTCGTCGGCGGCGACCAAGCTGGTGCATGGGGGACTGCGCTACCTCGAGTACTATGAGTTCAGGCTGGTGCACGAGGCGCTGGCGGAGCGCGAGGTGCTCTGGGCTTCGGCCCCGCACATCATCTGGCCGCTGCGCTTCGTCTTGCCGGTGGAGAAGGGTCAGCGGCCCGCCTGGCTACTGCGGGCTGGACTGTTCCTGTACGACAATCTCGGCGGGCGGAAGCTGCTGCCGGCGACCAGGACGCTCGATCTCACGAAGGACGAGGCCGGCAAGCCGCTGAAGGCGGGGCTCGAGACTGCGTTCGAGTACTCGGACGGCTGGGTGGACGACGCGCGGCTGGTGGCGCTCAACGCCCGCGACGCGGCCGACAAGGGCGCGCGGGTGGTGACGCGGACCAAGGTGACCTCGGCGCGGCGCGAAGGCGGGCTGTGGCAGATCGAGACGGTCGGGCCCGGCGGGGCGGAGACGGTTTCGGCTCGGCTGCTGGTGAATGCCGGCGGGCCGTGGGTGGATACGATCATCCGCGAGACCGTCGGGCGGAACGAGGCGCATCACGTCCGGCTGGTGAAGGGCAGCCACATCGTGGTGAAGAAGCTGTTCGACCACGACCGCTGCTATTTCTTCCAGAACGGGGACGGGCGCATCTTCTTCGCCATCCCGTATGAGGGTGACTTCACGCTCATCGGGACGACCGACAAGGATTTCGAGGGCGATCCCACGGGGGTGCATATCTCCGACGAGGAGACGGACTACCTGCTGGCGGCGGCCAACGAGTATTTCGCGCGGCCGATCACGCGGGAGGATATCGTCTGGACCTATTCGGGAGTGCGGCCGCTGTTCGACGATGGCGCTTCGGCCGCGCAGGAGGCGACGCGCGACTACGTGCTGAGGACCGAGGGCGAAGGCGACGTGCCGCTGATCAACGTGTTCGGCGGCAAGCTCACTACGCACCGGCGGCTCAGCGAGCAGGTGGTCGACAAGTTCGAGAAGCTGATTGGCGGCAAGGGCGGACGCTGGACGCGGACCGGGCGGCTGCCCGGCGGAACCTTCCCGGCGACGGGGTTCGAGGCGCTGGTGAGGGCGCATCAGGACGCCTATCCGCGGCTCGATGGGGCGCTGGTGCGGCGGCTGACGCGGGCCTATGGCACGCTGATGCCGGCGGTGGTGGCGGGGGCGACTTCGACGGAGGAGCTCGGCGAGCACTTCGGCGCCGACCTCTACGCCCGCGAGGTGGACTACCTGATGGCGCGGGAGTGGGCGCGGACGGCCGATGACGTGCTGTGGCGGCGCAGCAAACTGGGGCTGCGGGTGAGCCCGGAAGACAAGCTCAGGCTCGCACGCTACATGGAGGAAAACGTGAGGGGGATCGAGCTGGCATGAGGGATCTGGCATGAGCGGCAATATTCTGGCCATCGACCAGGGGACCACATCGAGCCGGGCCATCGTCTTCAACGACAGGCAGGCGATCGCCGGCATCGGCAAGATGGAGTTCACCCAGCATTTTCCGCAGGACGGCTGGGTGGAGCACGTGCCCGAGGAAATCTGGGCCACCTGTATCTGGTCAGCGAAGACGGCGCTGAAGCAGGCCGGGCTGAAGGCTACAGACATCGCCGCCATCGGCATCACCAACCAGCGCGAGACGACGATCGTCTGGGATCGGGCGACGGGGAAGGCGATCTACAACGCCATCGTCTGGCAGGACCGGCGGACGCACAAGCTGTGCGACAAGCTGAAGAAGGCAGGGCACGAGGAGGCGATCAACAAGAAGACCGGACTGCTGCTCGACCCGTATTTCTCCGCCACCAAGCTGGCCTGGATCCTCGACAACGTGCCGGGCGCGCGGAAGCGGGCCGAAAAGGGCGAACTCGCTTTCGGAACCGTGGACAGTTACCTGATCTGGCGGCTGACCGGTGGCAAGTCGCACGCGACGGACGTGACCAATGCGTGCCGGACACTGCTCTACAACATCAAGACGAACGCCTGGGACGACGACCTGCTGGAGCTGTTCCGCATTCCGCGGGCGATGCTGCCGGAGGTGAAGGACAATGCCGATGACTTCGGCACGACCGATCCCGAGGTGTTCGGCGTGTCGATCCCGATCTGCGGGTCGGCGGGCGACCAGCAGGCGGCGACCATCGGCCAGGCCTGCTTCACCCCGGGGATGCTGAAATCGACCTATGGCACAGGGTGCTTCGCACTGCTCAACACCGGCACCGACCTGGTACGCTCGAAGAACCGGCTGCTGACGACGATCGCGTACCGGCTCGATGGCGAAACGACCTACGCGCTCGAAGGGGCCATCTTCATCGCCGGCGCCTCGGTGCAGTGGATGCGCGACATGCTGGGGCTGTTCGAGAAATCGTCGGACGCCGGAGCGCTGGCCGCCAAGGCCGACCCGACGCAGAACGTCTACCTGGTGCCGGCTTTCGTGGGGCTCGGGGCGCCGTGGTGGGATGCGGAGGCGCGGGCCTCGATCACGGGTCTGACGCGCAACTCGGGGCCGGCGGAGTTCGCGCGGGCGGCGCTGGAATCCGTGTCGTACCAGACGCGAGACCTGATCGACGCCATGCGCAAGGACTGGAAGGGTGCGCGCGACACGGTGCTGCGGGTGGATGGCGGCATGGTGGGCTCGGACTGGACGATGCAGTTCCTCGCCGACATGCTCGATACGCCGGTCGACCGGCCGACGATCATGGAGACGACGGCGCTGGGGGCGGCGTGGCTCGCGGGGTACAAGGCCGGGGTGTGGCCGGACCAGGCGGGGTTCGCGGAGCGCTGGGCGCTCGACCGGCAGTTCAACCCGCGCATGGATGCGGAAACGCGGACACGGAAGCTCAAGGGCTGGCGCCAGGCGGTGAAGCGGACGCTGAGCGACGCGGTCTAGGGACGCGGCGACCTATTTGGAGCAGGGCGCGTCCGACGAGCCGTCCCCTACTTCCACGCCTCGAACGGCCCGCCGGCGATGAAGGCCCAGTA
>JAEYTN010000168.1 GCA_023433985.1 Pseudomonadota bacterium
AAGCGTCAGTGCCCTAGATTCTACCAGTTCAGCTTGGCCATGAAGCCGGCGACGTTGGCTTCGCTGGGCTTGAGGAGGGCTTCGATGGCGGTGGGGTCGGGCTGGCCGAAGGCGTCGAGTTCGGCGGCGTGGATGGAGCCGGTGATGAAGAGAAGGTCGAGCCCTGCCCCGGCGGCGCCGATGGCGTCGGTGCGGACCGAGTCGCCGATGGCGAGGATTTTCGAGCGATCGAGCGAGCGGCCGGCGGCGCTCTCGGCCTGGTGCAGCGCCTCGGTGTAGATCGGGCGGAACGGCTTGCCGATCATGCGGATCATGCCGCCATGCGCTTCGTAGAGATCGGCGATGGCGCCGCCGCAATAGATGATGCGGTCGCCGTCCTCGACGACGCGGTCGGGGTTGGCGCAGATCATCGGCAGGTTGCGCGAAAGCCAGAGGCGGATGCGATCCTCGTACATGTCGGGGGTTTCGTCATCGTCGTCGAGGTCGGTCACGACGATGGCGCTTGCCGCCTCGGCGGGCCCGAGCGTGATGTCGAGGCCCTCGAACAGCGCGTCGTTCTCTACCGGCGGGCCGACATAGTGGAGGGTCTGGCCGCGATATTCGGCGGCGAGGATGGCGCGGGTGGCGCCGCCCGACGAGACCAGCGCGTCATAGGCCTCGCGCACGATGCCCATGCCGTCGAGCATCTCGATGATGGGCCCGGCGGGACGCGGGGCGTTGGTGATGAGCACGACGCGGCCGCCTTGCCGGCGGTAGCTGACCAGCGCATCGACCGCGCTCGGGTGGGCGACGACACCGTTGTGGAGCACGCCCCACACGTCGGAGAGGATGGCGTCGTAGTTGGGCGCGATCTCGCTCAGGCCGTGGAGCGCCTTCATGGGCAGGTCCTCTTGTTGGATCGTCAGGCTTCCGCGCCGGCGCGCCGTGGCTCGGGGCGGCGCTCGACCACCAGGTCGGCGCGCACCGGGCCGGGCCGGCCGATATGCGGTCCCTGGACCAGCACGATGCCATCCTCGAACAGGCTCAGCAGCTGCTGCTCGTCGATGACGCCGGTGGCGCAGAGCTCGATGGCGAAGCGCTTGGCGTAGGGGGCGATGTCGGCGGTGTGGAAATCCGTGAAGCTCTCGGGGTTACGCAGGAAGCGCGTGGCATCGAAGCGCACCGCCGAGAAGCCCATGCCCTCGAGTTCGGCGAAATCGACGCGCAGCGACTGCGCCGCGGTGAGCACGAAGCCGAGGCCGGCCTTGCGGAAGTCGAACAGCTGCCGCTTCTCGGTGGGGCCGATGGCCTTCCACTCGGGCTGCGGGATGGCGAAGCTCAGCGACGAGGCGATGGCCTGGTTGGCGCCCAGGATGGCGCCGACCTGCTCGAGCGAGCGCCGATCGAGCATGGTGGCGCGGCTCAAGGGCAGCATCAGCCGGATCGGCTGGCCGGCGGTGCGGGCGCGGCGGGCGATGGTGACGCCCTCGTCGAGCGCCAGCGATTCGATGCGGCGGATGAGGTCCTCGCCGCCACGGCGCGGCATGAACTCCACGGCGTCGGCGAGGCTGCCCTCTTCGCGCATCAGGCGCGGCACGAGGTCGTAGCCGACCGGGCGACGCTGCGGCAGCGCCACGATGGGCTCGATGTGGAAGACGAGGCGATTGTCGTCGAGAGCGGCGCGGAGCTCTGCCTCGGGCACCAGCGGCTCGGGGAGGCGATCCTCGTCCTCCTCCTCGTCGGCAGGCGCTTCGGCAGGCGTAGACACGGCGATCAGGGGCGCGCCCTTCTGGTTCTCCTCGAACTCGGCGAGCGCTTCCGCCAACTGGCGGGTGACGGTGCCGAGCACGGAGATATCAGCCTCGATCGCCTCGAGCCGGTTGCCGGCATTGGCGTCGGCGATGGCGTTGACACGCTGGCTGAGCACCTGGCCGGCCTTGGCGTCGGTGGAGAGGAGGCGGGCCAAGTCCTCGACGGCCTTCTCGAGGCGCGCTTCGGAGCGCTGGCGCAGCTGCCGCTCCATCAGCACCACCGCGACCGCGCCGAACGCCAGCGCCGTCACCACGGCCTCGATGGGTGAGAAGGTCAGGCCGAAATAGGCAGCAGCGGCCACGCCGAGGGCCGCCAGCGCGATGAAAATGTAGACCAGGCCCTGCAATGCGCTCGGCGCCTCAACGGAAAAACGGGACTCTTGACGCCCGCCCGTCATAGCATCGGAGGGGTGCGGCCGGAAGGCGGCGAGGCCGCTCGTCCACGTCCCAACCAATTATTTACCCTGATCGTCAACACTTGGGTGACCAACACTGCCCACGGACAGCCTGCTCATGCCCGATATTGGCCACGGCACCGAGATCGTACGCATCCTGCTCGTCGACCGCGACGTGGCGGCGGGACCGCTGCTGTCTATCGGCATTCGCCCGGTGCTGCGCCAGATTCCCGTCATCATGCAGGTCGCGTCGGGGCTCGAGGCGATCGAGCAACTGCGCGCCGGTCCCATGGACGTGATCCTGCTCGACCTGCCCTCGCTCACGGACCTCTCGGGTGATTCCGAGATCGCCGTCGGTCGGTTGGTGAAGCTCGCGGCCTCCGCGCTGACGATCGCGATTTCGGACGATGCGTCGGTTTCCACGGCCATGGCGGCGATGCGCGGCGGGGCGCACGACTATCTCAGCCGGCCATTGGGTGGCTTGGCATTCGCCGCACGGGTGCGGGAGATCGCGGAGCGGCACGGCAAAACGCGCGTGCTGACGATCGAGACCGAGGACGGCTCGGCCCGAGGCAAGGAGGCCGCCCCCATGGCAGCGCCGAGCGCGCGCCCGGCCGCCGTGCTGCCGATGTGGCAGCAGGAACAGCGGATCATCGAGGAAGCGATCGAGAGCTTCGGCGGCAATATCGCACTCGCCGCGCAGGCGCTCGAACTGAGCCCGTCGACCATCTACCGCAAGCGGCAGGCCTGGGCGGAGATGGAAGGCAAGCGCGGGGCGGCTTAGCCCTTCGCCAGCTTATCGCGCACCTTCTTGGCCGTCGCGAAGGCCTTGGCCTCCTCGCCGAGCGCGGAGCCCTTCTTCACCACGTTGCCGTCGGCATCGACCAGCGACCAGTCCCACTTGGTGTTTGGACCGACGCCGCCGGTGCGGCGGAGCTTGATTTCGAGTTCTGCGCTTACCGCCACGTGAAGACCCTTGTAACCGAGTAGTTGAAGACGACGCTCATGAGGACGCCGAGCAGGCCGGCAACATAGAACTGGCCGTCGAAGGCGTAAATCCAGCTTGCCACCGAAACGTTGGCCAGCGCGCCGATGGAGCACACGGCGTAGAAGGTGAGCAGGCCAGTCCAGAACCGGACGCCCTTCAGCTTCTTGTTGGCGTAGGTCAGCTCGTTGTTGACGATGTAGTTGAAGGTCATCGCGACGATGACCGCCAGCGTCTGGGCCCAGACGAATTCCAGCCCGGCGCGTTCGTGCGCCAGCCACAGCGTGCCCATGTGGACGATGACGCCAAAGCCGCCGACGAGGCCGAAGAGCAGGAAGCTGGTGGGCAGCAGGCCGCCCGTGAGCTTCGAGACCACGAGGCCGAGGAACTGCACCACGATGAGCGGGCTCATCTTGCTCTCGCCGGCATGGCGGGGGCGGAAGGTGTACGGCACCTCGCCGATCCTCAGCTCCTTGCCGCGGCGGGCGCGAGCCCTTCCGGAGGAGACGATGATATCGAGCAGAATCTTGAAGCCGTCATTGCTGAGGGCGGGCGCAACCTCGTCGAAGACGCTGCGTCGCATCAGGAAGAAGCCGCTCATCGGATCACTCAGCGCCTTGCCAGTGAGGAGGCCCGAGAGGCGGGTGGCAAGCTTCGAGCCGGCCTCGCGGGTCTTCGAAAGACCCTCGCCGACCTGGCCGCCGGCCGAATAGCGGGTGCCGACGACGATGTGATCGCCCTGCAGCGCCTTCTCGAGCATCTGTGGCAGGATGGCTTCGTCGTGCTGCAGGTCGGCGTCGATCACCGCGAAATACGGGGCGGCGCTGGCCGAAATACCCTCGACCACGGCCGAGCTGAGGCCGCGCCGGCCGATGCGGTGGATGCAGCGGACATTGGGGTGCTCGCGCGCCATGTCCTTGACCACCTGGGCGGTCCCGTCGGGCGAGTTGTCGTCGACGACGATGAATTCGAACGGCACGCCCTGCAGCGCTGCCGTCACTTTCTCATAGAGCAAGGCGACGTTGTCGCGCTCGTTGTAGCTGGGCACGATGACGGCCAGCTGCGGCGGCGTCCACGCCTCGGGGGCGTTGCGGTAAGCTTCGAGTTGAACGACGGACACGTCGGCTCCAGTGGGCTTGCCGTCTGGTACCCCCAGCGCGGCGCAATGGCAACTTAACACTCGTCGGTTGACGGTTTGTCACGGAGCGTCAAACGAGCCGATGGCCGTGCGGTTTCATGCATCCGTCGCATGGGCGCCACGATGCCCGGGTATGGAACACGCGAACTTGACTCCCCTCGGGCACCCTCCTATATCCGCCGTGCTGTTAGCACTCCTCAATCGGGAGTGCTAACAGGCCCAGTTTCCATAGAGGTTGATAGGAGCAATCCATGGCTTTCCGTCCCCTGCACGACCGCGTGGTCGTCCGGCGCGTCGACAGCGAAGAGAAGTCGGCCGGCGGCATCATTATTCCCGATACCGCCAAGGAAAAGCCCTCCGAGGGCGTGATCGAGTCGGTGGGCCCCGGCGCCCGCGACGAGAGCGGCAAGATCGTCCCGCTGGACGTGAAGGCCGGCGACCGTGTCCTGTTCGGCAAGTGGTCCGGCACCGAGGTCAAGCTCGACGGCAAGGACCTGCTGATCATGAAAGAGTCCGACATCATGGGGATCATCGGCTGATCCAGCGCGTCCTGCGCCGATCACCGTCCCTTTTCCCACACAACGTAAGGAGCGCCTCCAATGGCTGCTAAAGACGTAAAGTTTTCGACCGATGCCCGCGACAAGATGGTCCGTGGCGTCAACATCCTCGCCAACGCGGTGAAGGTCACCCTCGGTCCCAAGGGCCGCAACGTGGTGATCGACAAGTCGTTCGGCGCCCCGCGCATCACCAAGGACGGCGTCACCGTCGCCAAGGAAGTGGAGCTCGAGGACAAGTTCGAGAACATGGGCGCCCAGATGCTGCGCGCCGTGGCCTCGAAGACCAACGACATCGCCGGTGACGGCACCACCACCGCGACCGTGCTCGGCCAGGCCATCGTCAACGAGGGCATCAAGCT